>CAXIDD010000063.1:0-13947 GCA_964021975.1 uncultured Saprospirales bacterium
AACAAGACTTCTCGCGCTTTGTTGGCGAGTAATTGTCTAATCTTTGTCGCTTTTTTAAAAAATACAATGGCACTTCTATACAAAAACCGCAAAGCAGTTGTATTGCTTTGCGGTTTTATAATACGCTTAAAAAGCGGTCAAAACTACCCTTTATTTAATTCAAGGATATAAGTATCGTCATTGATTATACTTCCTTGCATTTGCTTGGAGTCTATTTTTTCTGCATTCTTATCTTTAATTTGTTCTCTACGTTCTTTCCAAGAGTTACCTTCCTGGAAGAAAGCGATAATTGCCCAAATTAAAAGTGCGGTAGGCAACAAAACGCTATAAGCCAAGCCTTTCATTTCATAGCGCATGTGCATGAATTCATAAATGATGAAGTAGGCTTTGTAAAGAGAAAGGCCAACAATAAGAAGGGCACAAATGGCAACCAACCAGCCAATTTCTTCAATACCTCCGATCAACCAGCCTTTTCCAAAAAGAGATACCGCTACCTCAACAAGTGTAACGATTGCTAGTAATTTGAGGCCAAAAAACACTTGTTTTTTACTGTCTTCGTAGCTTAAATCTGACATTTTATATAGAGTTAGAATGATTAGATAATTAAGAAGTTAACTTCTTAGAGTAGATAAAATACTAGGAATACGAATACCCATACCAAATCTACAAAGTGCCAGTAAAGGCCGATTTTCTCTACCATCTCATAGCCGTTTTTACGATCAACATAAACTCCGCTACCAACATTGATGGCAATAATTATTAAGAATAGTACACCTGAAAATACGTGGAATCCATGGAATCCTGTAATACCAAAGAACAAGGCTCCAAATGCTTTAGGGCCAAAAGTCTCCGTTCGGATTTCTCCATCAAACTCTCCACCTACCACTTTATATTTGCGATGTATAAACTCTTTTTCATCTACCATATATCCTGCATGATCTCCAATAGAATAATCATGTGCCTCTTCGGCATGGTCTCCTTCTTCGCCGTGGTGCCCTCCTGCTTTGTGCATTAGGTAGGTTTCCCCCGGTTTGAATGTTTCATCAGATTCTGAGCCATCTGCATTAAGGTAGACACCCTCAGTCGTATGAGAACCAAACGGATTGGTCAAAACAGTCATATGCTCTTTGGTAATCAAGTTGGTCCACTCCCATGCCTGACATCCCAAGAAACCTAAACCACCAACGATGGTTAAGACCATCCAAAAGACAACCCCATTTTTATTTTCTCGATGACCTTCTTGTACACCACGTACCATCGTCACAGAACTGATAATCAGTAAAAACGACATGAAAGTCACAAAAATCAAGGGTGCCTTATCTCCGGGAAACAAATTATGAATACCCAAAGGAGCCGTCTGGAATACGGCGTCAGGAACTGGCCACGTGGGTGAGCTAAATCTCAATGCCCCGTAGGCAATTAAAAAACCAGAAAACGTAAATGCATCTGATAGTAGGAAGTACCACATCATCAGTTTACCATAGCTGGCCTTAAATGGGGCTTTCGCACCATCCCAAAGGTCACCATTATCGTGTACTTCATGCTCTAAAGCAGTATCTGTTGAAGCCATTCGTCTTTGTTCTTTTATTATAGTTATAGTAAGCGCGAATTTATTCGCCTATTTTTTTATTTCCAATTTATCAGGGCACGAATTTCACAGAAAAGTCATAAAACCCGCTTTTTTTTCTAATATCTACTGTAACGTAAAGAAAAGTAGTAAATAAACCCACAGCAAATCTACAAAATGCCAGAATATTAAAGTCATTTCGAAACGTAATTTTCGCTGTGGCGTTACTTTATAAGGCAATGTAAATGCATGTAATACGGCCACCAATACTGCAGCAATCCCTCCAAGTACATGGGCTGCGTGTGCAGCCGAAATAACGTAGACAAAAGATCCTGACGGATTAGTGGTTAATTCAATACCGATGGAGGACAATGCCAACCATCCTTGATACTGCAAAACAATAAATCCTAATCCCAATATTAAAGTCACCAATAATAGGGACTTATAAAGCTGAGCATTCCCTCTTTTAAAGGCCAAGTAAGAACTATGTAAGGTAATGCTACTCAATACAATGACTACAGTACTTATTAGAAATACATCAGGTAACCTAAACTCTAACCAATTACCCGCAGCTTGCCGTACTATGTAAGCACTCGTCCAAGCTGCGAACATCATCATCATACTTGCACAAGCAACAATTAACGCAAATTTCTTTGGGTGAATTTTATTCCTCTTAAATACTTGATTATCTGCCACTACACTATCCATTTCTATTCTATATTTTATCTAGGAAAAGAGCTATCAATCCTAGAGGAATATAACTAAATGAGAAAAACATCAATGCCAACGCCGATTTTCGATGCTGTTTACGGTAAAAGTTCCAGGCGAATCCAACGTATCCTATGCTTAAAACACCTAAGATAATTGCGGAGACTATCCCTGTTTCACCGAGTAAATAAGGTACCACCGCTACCGGCACTAAACAAAAGGCATAAACCAAAGCCTGTAAAGTAACCGAAGGATCTGGTTGTCCGTTATACTCCGGAATAAATCGATATCCTGCTCCTTTATAATCTTCAAAACCCAACCAGCCAATAGACCAAAAGTGTGGAAACTGCCACAAAAACTGGATAAAAAACAAAGTTATCCCGAGGCTAGTAATCGTTCCTTCTGCCGCTACTACACCAATCAAAGTTGGTAGCGCTCCTGGCACTGCTCCTACTGGAATGGCAATTGGAGAAATTCGTTTTAATGGAGTATAAACAAACGCATACAACACTAAAGCCAGTGTTCCCAAAAAGGCAGTCCATGGGTTAAAAAAGGCTAATAAAGAAATTCCAATTAGACTCATTACTCCCGCAGCCAATACCGCTTCTGAAACCGACATTCTCCCACCTGCCAATGGCCGGCCAGCTGTCCGCTTCATTTTTGCATCAAACTCTCGCTCCAGGACTTGATTTAAGGTATTGGCAGCGCCTGTTACCATAAATCCACCTCCAGCTAAGATTAAGACTGCTACCCAGTCAATTGCACCTTGTGCACCTATTAAAAAAGCAAGTACCGAAGAAAATACAACAGTCAAAGACAAGCGCATTTTTACCAACTGGTAATAATCTTGCAACTTGCTTGCCAAAACGCTGTTCTGAGCATTCCCCTCCTTAAGCACAACTTTTGATGACACGTTTTTCTTTTTATTAATTGACTACCAAATCAGGTAGCTCAAATTCAGTCAAAAGGAGGTAACACGCACACTGGGTCACCTCCTTTCGAACTTTAATAATATTTTAAAAAAGTCTTTTAGCTTTAATGACCGCCGTCCTTCTCATTTTCCCCCAAAGGTTCTACTTGCGGGATGAAATCACGACCATCTTTACCATAATCGTAAGCCCAACGCTCAACGGTAGGTAATTTTCCAGGCCAGTTACCGTGGGTAGCCTCAATTGGAGCTGTCCACTCTAAAGTAGTAGCACCCCATGGGTTACGTTCTGTCATTTTCTTACCTTTCCAAATACTGTAGAAGAAGTTAATCACAAACAACAACTGGAAAGCGAAAGTAACAATCGCACCAATAGTAATGAAAGCGTTCAACTCATCAAAGTGTGAAAAAGCTTGGAAAGAATCAAAACGGTAGTAACGACGTGGCACCCCAGCCATACCTATATAGTGCATAGGCCAGAAGATCACGTACGCTCCAATCAATGTTCCCCAGAAGTGAATTCTCCCTAAGGTTTCATTCATGAAACGGCTGTACATTTTAGGATACCAATTATATATACCTGCAAACATTCCAAAGAATGCAGCAACCCCCATTACAATGTGGAAGTGAGCTACTACAAAGTAAGTGTCATGTAGTACAATATCAATCGCTGAGTTTCCAAGGAAAATACCCGTCAAACCACCAGAGATAAACATGGATACAAATCCAATTGCAAACAAACTGGCAGAGTTTAAACGAATGTTACCTCTATATAAAGTCGCAATCCAGTTAAATACTTTAACTGCAGATGGTACCGCAATGATCAAAGTAAAGATTACGAAGAAATTCGAAATGAATGGATTCACACCAGACATAAACATGTGGTGCGCCCATACGATAAAGGATAAAAAGGCAATTGCTAGGATAGAATAAACCATCGCCCGGTATCCAAAGATTGGTTTACGAGAATGTACTGCAAGTACTTCCGAAACAAGTCCCATCGCAGGTAGAATAATAATATATACCTCAGGGTGTCCTAAGAACCAGAATAAATGCTGGAACAAAACTGGACTACCACCAACATGATCCAAGGCTTGTCCTCCAATATAGATTTCACTTAAGAAAAAGCTAGTACCTAAACTACGGTCACAAACCAATAGGAAGAAAGCAGAAGCCAATACTGGGAAGGATAGCAGACCTATAATCGCTGTAATAAAGAAAGCCCAAATTGTTAATGGCATTCTCCATAGTGTCATTCCTTTAGTACGAAGGTTTAATACGGTAGTGATATAATTGATACCACCTAGTAGTACTGAAACCACAAAGAATACTAAACTCACCGTCCAGAGGGTCATCCCCGCACCGGAGCCCATCGAAGCTTGCGGGAGTGCACTGAGCGGCGGATAGGCCGTCCAACCTCCCGAGAAGGGCCCTGTACTCAAAAAGAGTGATGCAAACATAATCATACCAGCCAAGAAGAAGAACCAGTAAGACATCATGTTTAACAACGGCGAAGCCATATCTCTTGCTCCCAACTGCAATGGAATCAAAAGGTTACTAAATGTACCGGATAGACCAGCGGTCAATACAAAGAAAACCAGAATGGTTCCGTGCATGGTCACCAGGGCGTAATAGAAATCCTGTGAAAGGGTTCCCATTCCAGTGGCATCCATTACAATCCATTTACCCAAAATAGGCTTTAACCAAGCTAAGCTTTCCTCTGGAAAACCTAGTTGTAAACGGAAAACTAAGGACATTAGACCACCAATAATCGCCCACATCATTCCTGTAATCAAGAATTGCTTAGCGATCATTTTGTGATCCTGACTGAAAATATATTTGGTAATGAAGTTCGACTGATAACCGTCGCCATGGTGATGTTCATGAAAATGATCATCGTAGCCATTCTGCTCGATTAAGATATCTGCTTCAGTCTTCTTTAACGGTGCTGCTATACTAGCCATTTACCTGAAGGTTTATTGTTAAATTAATTTCAATGGTTTACTAACGAGAATATACAAAACTGTGTTCATATATCCATTTACTATTTTATCACTATTGTGCAATAATTCTAAATTCTGTTCTGCGGTTTTGCTCGCGGCCATCTTCCGTATCATTGGTCTCGATTGGCTCTAATTGTCCATATCCTACCGCACGTAATCTATCTGCACTTACTCCTGCATCAACAAGAAAATCATGAACAGCAGTAGCACGAGCTTCTGATAAAGTCAGATTTGCATCTGCTTCGCCAGTGTTGTCGGTATGTCCTGCTAGCTCAATTTGCAGATCCGGATATTTCTCCATAGCATTAACCACATTTTCTAACTCATAACGAGATAGATTCGTAAGGTTTGCAGAACCAGTTTCAAATTTCACATATTCTAATTGGAATACTTTTTCTGCTGCAGACTCCGCTGTCAAAGCACTTTCTAGTTTCTCATTAAACTCTACTTTACGCTGGCTGATTTCAGAATCAAAAAGGCGATCTTGATAAGGATCATCTTCTGTACCACGGATAGTAGACATATAATAAGAAGGTTGTTGAGCGGCCCAATCATTGAACTCTTGCTCAGATACCACTTTTACAGGTAAACGCATCGCAAAATGAGAACGACCACAAAGCTCTGCACAAGCCAACTCATAATCAAAGGTTTCCCAAAACTGAGGTCCTTCTGGATCATCTGGATCTGATGGTTTCTGGAATTCAGGATAATCTTTAATTTGCTGACGGAATTCTTCCGTAGTCTTGGTTGGTGTAAATACGAAGTAGGTTGGCATTCCAGGTACTGCATCCATTTTCACACGGAAGTGTGGCAAATAGAAGTTATGCAATACATCTTTAGAAGTGATCCGAACCCGAATCTTTTTATTAACTGGTAGATAGATTTCACTTGCTTGGAAATCATCCACGTTCTTTTCATCTTCCCAATTCTGACCAAGTGGATTATTACCTTTGATTAATTGGAAATCTTTTTCTCCTAATTTACCGTCGGCACCAGGGTAACGAATGGCCCAACCAAATTGATAACCAGTAGCTTCCAATTCAATGAACTCTTCATCAGATCCAACATCTGCCATTACCGTATTCCATGCATCCAAACCACCAATCACTAAAAAGGTCATTACAATTGCAGGAATAATGGTCCAAACAATCTCTAGGCGATTATCATGAGATATGAAATCTCCAACTTCACCTTTCCTACCACGGTATTTAAATCCAAAGTAGAATAAAGCAATCTGCGTCACTACAAAAACAATTCCTGTGAAGAATAGGGTAACGTTAAACATCCGGTCCAGGATAGGACCATGCTCTGAGGCGGCATTCATTGCTCCAAAACCAAACATGTAGTTTTTGTAATAAATACCAGATCCGATTGTTAGGATTAAGAACAGGGCCACAAAACCTAACAAGTAGGCAGATTGACGTCTGTTGTTCATCTCTTCCATCTCGGCTTCACCTCTGATCTTGGCTGCCAACTCGGTTACTTTACCGATTTGTACGGCAACTACAGCAATCAGAATAACACTTAATACAATAAGCAAAGCTGTCATAATAATTTATTTATTGTTTCCGACTTTCATTTGTTTCTGAAAATCCGATTTTCTTTCTTACAAAAATACGTTTGCAGGGCCAAATTGTTGGGCATACCTGCTTTCCTTATTTATTATTTAGAATTAGTCTACATAAGGCCATACTGAATGATGCTCTGCTTCATCCAAATAAGGATCATTTTTAGGCGTCAACGGAGCCTTAGCTAATTGCATAAATACATAATATATAAAGAAGGCTAAGAAACCAATCATAATACCTATCTCTAGGAGACCTGGCAAAGTGAATCCAGCCATAAACTCTAATGCGTGTTCACCTCCTCCGTGGGCAGCATCTCCAGCATGCTCTGAATGGTGTGCAATGTGCTCCATTGCGGTATGTCTTGCGCCTGGCTTAATCATCAAAAAGAAATCCAACCAATGGCCGAAGAATACAAACAAACTTGCTGTAAACATCGTACCGTACTTACGCTTATTGTCGTTCCTCATTAAAATGAAGAAAGGTAAAACAAAGTTTAAGACTAGATTTGCATAAAACAAGACTGGATAATCATTCATCCGGTCATAGAAATATACTGTTTCTTCCCCAACGTTCGCATACCAAATCAACATAAACTGAGAGAACCAAAGGTAGGTCCAAAAAATACTGATACCGAACATGTATTTTCCAATATCATGGAAATGATCTGCATTTACATTTTCTAAATAACCTTTACCCTTTAGGTAAATCAAAAGCATGATGGTTAATGCCATTGCTGCTACGAACCAACTTGCAGCTGTATACCATGCAAACAAGGTACTGTACCAGTGTGCATCTAGGGACATGATCCATTGCCAAATTGCAGCGGCGCTAAAAAAGCCAGCAAAAGGTAAAAATGCAGCAGACCAAACCCGCAATTTGCGGTGATGCTTAAAGTCATTGGCTAGGCCATTGGCTCCATGCTCATCTTCTTCAAGAGAAATTGATCTGATTTTTCTAGCAAAGAATACAAACGTTCCCATTACCAGGATGGTAAAGAAAGCGTACATTATTGGGTTTAAGAAACTACTTTTTCCTGAAAGAATTGGATCTTCTGCTACCGCTTCGGCATCTGCCCAGTGATACAGGTGATTGAACCCAAATAAGACCCCCACCACAAGTACCAACATCATGATAGCACCTGGTGTCATGAACAAAGAAAAAGCCTCCCATACACGCTTGACATTGGTATGCCATCCTGCCCAGGCCGTAGTAAAGGCGGTAAGAATGAACAAAGAAATAAATGCAATCCCCGTAAAGAATACGGCATTATGCAAATAATTTGACCAAAAACGGGTATGCAGCTCGTCGTCGCCTATCAGAGAACCAAACAAACACAATGCACCCAGGATCATAGCCCCGATGAGCACCGACTTTTGTCTCTTTTCAAATACGAATTGGTTCATTGTTATATTGATTGTTTATTAGAATTATCTTTTTTAAATCGTTTGCCTTGGATCTTTCCTAGTGGCTTTCTTCTGAAGAGTGACTTCCTTCTGTAGAATGATCTTCTTCATGGTGACCATCTTCTTCATGGCCTTCCTCACTATGTGCTTCTTCGTCTATTTCTGCTGGTACTTTTATTTCGCCAGCAGGCTCACCGAAAGCAGCATTTAAAGTATTTTCAAACTGGTTATAGGCCAATTTTTGATCTTTTGCTTGTAAAGAACGAATGTAGTGAATCACTTGCCAACGCTCTTCATAAGATATTTTATCTTTGTAAGCTCCCATTACATTTTTACCGTACATAATGGCATGGTAATAGCGGCCATTAGAAGCCGTATTGTGTGGATCAATTAGGAAATTAGCCGGTGCCGCAGGATATTTACCTGCTCCAATACCTTTTGCAGGATCCGCTTCCCGTACCAAGTAACCTAGACCATCCCCATTTTCTCCATGGCAAATACCACAGAAAGTATTATATAGTTCTTTTCCTCTAGCTAGACCTTCTTCTGTAATCGGAAAAGGATTTTCAATTATCTCAGCAATCGCTCGGTTACGCTCATCCTCAGTATCATCATAATAATAAGGTGCACTACCATTTACAGGTACGGCAATTGTATTCACGGCATCTTTACCACGTAATACATCCATGGTTTCAGACATATGCTCACCATCTAGTGCTGCTCCAGCATAGCCACGAGCGACTGTACCATTAACAGGAGGTCTAGGATTAGACAGTTCCTTCAAAGATTTAGTACTAGCACTGTCCCAGGTATTAAGATAATAGTTGGTATAAACATTTGCCTCATAAGCAATCGAGTGTGCCATATCTGGCATATACTCGCTACCTGTGTACTCTCCACCTGCTGGTTTACAAGCATTCAGTACTAAGACTGCTATTAGGATATAAAAAGAATATTTTAGACGTTGCATGCTTAACATTTTCGTTGGACGATTTTCACCCAAATTTGATTAGATATTCTTGCTGCTAATTTCAGTAGCACCAGAGCTTTCTAAAAAGGATTTCATCTTACTAACCTCTGCTTCATCAGAATTAGTAGTATCAAAAGCTAGACAAAATTTGTCATCTGTGATCCGGTCATCTAGAGTAGGATTCACTATACCAGGTCCCATCCCACAAATCGTGTAGAAGGTCACTACCATTCCTACTGCTGCAAAAAGTACCGTCAACTCGAAAGTGATCGGAATAAAGGCAGGTGCTGAGAAATACGGTTTTCCACCAAAAATAATCGGCCAGTCCCGGGTAAATACCCAAGTCATGAATAAAAAGGCCGTTAAAGTTCCCAACATCCCATAGATAAATCCGGTGATGTGTAAACGACTTTCAGACAATCCCATTGCATTATCCATACCGTGTACTGGAAAAGGACTGAATACATCCCAAATATCCAAGTGGTCCGCTCTGGCATTGCGTACCGCCACTAACAAATCATGCTCGTCATCGTAAAGGCCGTACAACACTTCTTTATTAAATGTTCTCATTGTTTATACTAGTTATAAAGTAATGGTCAATTAGGATTAATGTGCTTTCTCTGTCTCAGGATCTGCAGCATGCTTACGTGCTACATCCATTCCTGCATATTGATCACCAGCATCCTTCAAGATACTCTTGATCTCCGCAACTGCAACTGCAGGTGCTACCCGAATGAAAATCAGGAACAAAGTAGAGAATAACCCAAGGGTTCCAATAAAGATTCCGATCTCTACCCAAGTCGGTGTATAGTAACTCCAACTAGTCGGCAAATAATCTCTCGCTAAAGTAGTAGCGATAATCACAAATCTTTCGAACCACATACCAATGTTCACAAAAATGGACATTACAAAAGTTACGGTGATGTTTCGACGCATACTCTTCCACCAGAAGACCTGGGGAGACAGTACATTACAGAACATCATTCCTATGTAGGACCAAAAGTAGGGCCCCATCAGTCGATTGTAAAAAGCAAATTGCTCATAGATATATCCAGAGTACCAAGAGATGAATAGCTCCGTTAAGTAGGCAACCCCAACAATTGTACCGGTAAGTACAATTACTTTGTTCATACTCTCAATGTGCTCCAAGGTAATATAGTCGTGCAGTTTCAATACTTTCCGAGTGATCAACATCAAAGTCTGTACCATGGCAAAACCAGAGAAGATCGCTCCCGCGACGAAATACGGTGGGAAAATTGTTGTATGCCATCCTGGAATAATCGAAGTGGCGAAATCAAAAGATACAATGGTGTGTACAGAAAGTACCAGCGGTGTAGCCAATCCGGCTAATACCAAAGATAAACTTTCCCAACGTTGCCAGTGCTTAGCGGATCCAGTCCAACCAAATGACAATACATTGTACAATCTTCTTCTTAATCCTTTAGCTCTGTCTCTTACCGTGGCAAAATCAGGCACCAAACCTGCATACCAGAATAGCAAGGAGACCGTGAAATAAGTGGAGATGGCAAATACATCCCACAATAGCGGCGAGTTAAAGTTCACCCAAAGTGGTCCACGTGTATTTGGATACGGGAAAATGAAAAATGCCAACCATAAACGGCCCATGTGAATCAGTGGGAACTGACCCGCACAAATTACCGCAAAAATGGTCATCGCCTCCGCAGCACGGTTTACACCGGTACGCCAACGTTGACGGAAAAGCAATAGGATGGCAGAAATCAAAGTACCGGCGTGACCAATACCAACCCACCAAACGAAGTTGGTAATGTCCCAACCCCAGTTAATAGTTCTATTTAAATTCCAACTTCCAATACCAAACCAAACCGTCCAAGCGACACAAAACACAAAGGTTGCTAGACCCGCTACTGCCAAAATAAAGGCAATAATCCAGGCCGTAGTTGGTGTACGCTCTGTTGGTGAACAGATATCTTCCGTAATCTGATGATAGGTCTTGTGACCTGTGATTAAGGGTTCCCGAATTGGGGATATGGATCCACTCATAAGATTGTTAAATTTATAACGATGATCCGCCTAAGACGGACATTTATATCAATGATTAATTCCAGTTTCTATATTCGACTATACATCTAAGTTCTCCGCACGGTTATTCAATTTCGCCGTGTAGTTAACTCCTGATTGTACGTTGATTTCTTCTAATACTAAGTAGTTTAATGGATTATCCATTTTTGAAGCAACTGCTCCTTTCTTGTTATTGCGATCACCGAAGACGATTGCCCCAGTAGGACATGCAGTCTGACAAGCTGTTTTCACATCATTGTCTTCCAATCTACGAGATTCACGCTTTGCAGTCAGTTTACCTTCCTGGATGCGTTGTACACAGAAGCTACACTTCTCAATCACACCACGAGAACGAACTGTAACGTCTGGATTCAAGACCATCCGTGTCAAGTTATCTGCTCCGTAAGGAATATCTTCACCTGCTGCCAATTCTGGCTCATTCATTGGGAAGATATCTGCAGTTGTATAATCCAACCAGTTGAAACGACGTACTTTGTAAGGACAGTTATTTGCACAATAACGTGTACCAATACAACGGTTATAAGCCATCTGGTTTAAACCTTCACTACTGTGGTTGGTTGCTGCTACCGGACAAACGTTTTCACAAGGTGCGTTGTCACAGTGCTGACACATCATTGGTTGATAAACCACATTTGGGTTCTCATAATCTCCGTAGAAGTAACGGTCGATCCGCAACCAAGTCATTTCATGGTGACGAGCAACTTCACGCTTTCCAACAACAGGAACGTTGTTCTCTGCGACACAAGCTACCTGACAAGCGCCACAACCGATACAAGCATTTAGATCAATGTGCATCGCCCAGTGGTGTCCTTGGCTATAGATTTCCTTAGAATATTCGTCGTATGGATAAAGCGTCTTAGAGTTCAACTCTTGCGCATGTTCTCTTTGGTGATGAATGTGCTCCTTCAGGTGCTCTAACTCATCGACATGTGCTTTATAAATGATAGAACGATCTACAATTCCACCTTGGTAACCTGCACCTAAAGTCATAGAAGTTTTCTCTCCTACATTTAAAGGCTTTCCAGTAGACTCACTCATGATTGTTTCGCCATTCTCATCTCTGGCGGTAACCCCCATGGTGTGGTGATACTGAACACAAGCAAATTCTTGTTCTACTTTTTTAGACTTAGAAACACTTACCGTAGAGGCATAATATTGTGTATTTCCATTGCCATCGATACTCAACCAAGGGTAGGTATTGATTCCTACTTTATCTCCTACAGCACGTCCTACCTTTCCGGTAGTTTCGCGGCCATATCCCAATGCGATACCTACCGTACCCTGGGCTTGACCAAACTGACGAACAGCTGTAATATCTTGAGGCGTGTCTCCTACGGTTACTTCAACTATGTCTGCTTCACCGTAAATCTCCCGCTTGTTCAGGTTATTGATGGTCTTGAAAGTATTTCCACCTTCCCCTTTTACAGGAATAGCCAGGTAGTTCCCCCAGGAAGTCCGCGCTACTGGATCAGGCATTTCTATTAACCAAGGGTTACTGGCATACTGTCCGGCTCCCATGTTTACTGTTTCAAAGAAAACAACCTCCAATTCGCTGTTTGCAGCGGGCTTCCGTACTTTACTGGCTGCATTGCTTGCATTACCGGCAAAAGTAGGTACTTCCATTTCTGTTACAGGTACTTCAAATACACCTGCAAAAAGTGCGCTATCCCAGAAAGACTGGAAAGTAGCATATTTCGTTTGAGCTGGGAAAATAGCCATCTCCCAGTGCTTTTTTAAATAATCAAGGTATGGCTGCTCAGCCGTTGCATCAAATGCTTCTGGCATCGACCAGCGCAATAGCGTCTCTTCAGACTGGCGTGTTTTAAATAACGGTTGGATCGTTGGCTGGATCAAACTGTACTGACCACGCTTAGGTTCTACATCACCCCAGCTTTCTAAGTTGTGGTGAGTTGGTAAAACGTAATCACATAGCATGGTGGTTTCCGTTGGCGTACCAGAGAAAGATACTTTTAATCCTACTTTAGCTAAAGCCGTTTGGAAAGCAGCTGCATTTGGCAAATCAAATCCTGGGTTTGCACCATCCATGAAGAATACAGCGTCCACTTGACCGCCATTCATTTCCCGCACAAGTCCTTGGATGCTTTTATCCATTCCTTGGCGTTGCATAGAGGCACGGCCAAAGTCTAGTGTTTTCCCGTAGTTACCCAACATGGCATTGATACCATTCACAAGGATTTGCTCCCCGATGTTATTGGTACCACATACAACTAAAGAGGTTCCTTTTGCCGCATTTAGTTCTGCAGCGACCTTTTTGAATTTAGCTGTTTTCTCCGCATCTAGACTTGGTCCACTCACTCGTGTACCACCGTTTAGGGCAGCTACCTCGTTGTATAGTGCAACAACTGCTGCACCCATTTCAGAAGGCTTGACCAAAACGCGATTATCGGCATTTGATCCAGTCAAACTCATGTGTGTCTCCACTTGAATGTGACGAGACATTTTAGGTTTCTTAATATCTGTTACCTTCCGGTTTTTGATGTATTTGGCAGCGTACTCTACTGGAGAAATCCAAGTTCCCAAGAAATCTGCATCGATAGCAACGATTACATCTGCTTTATCAAAGTGATAATCAGGCACGACTGCTTCACCAAAAGAAGCTTCGTTGGCTTCCAATAGTGCCGAACTTGAGATCGGATCGTAGGTTACCATCGTGGTATTTGGAAATTTAGTTGTAAAGTCAGCAACTGCTTTTTTAGTAGTCGGACTCATAACTGTATT
>CAXIDD010000064.1:0-13826 GCA_964021975.1 uncultured Saprospirales bacterium
TAAAAGAGCGATCTTTTGGGACATTTACTTGCACCACATTGCGGACTACCCCTTTTTCAAATAATTTCTTTTTTAAAGAATGTATACCATGTGCCGTTGAACGCTCGCTAACTCCAATCAATAAATAATCCTTATGAATCATCATCATATCCCCTCCTTCAATAGAAACAGTCTCTCCTTTACGTGAAGGCGGAAACTCATCAATATGATTCAAGTTAATTAGCTTATCTGCTGTTCTTAAATCCTCAAAAAGTGGATGAGCCCAAAAAATAAAGCGGGTAAGGTAATTTTCTCGGTGCCGTGCCTCTTTAGCAGCTTTGGTAATAATAACGTGATCATTAACAGTCACGGCTATATCTCTCGTAAAAATAAAGTTGGGAATCGGATCAAAAAATATAAAATCATTTTCGGGATCATAACCTGTAATCAAGACATCTGCCAAGGCCTCATTCGACATTGCATAGAGGGCGTCTTTCATACTCTTGGACAACTCCTCATAATCTGAAATCAGATCGATAATGTGTGTTTTTCTATCAGAATCTGCCTCTAGAGCTTCGAGCAATAGTTGTTCAGTTTCCAGTACATTCTCTGCTCCAATCAGTGCTTTTAAAACAGCTGTAAATACATCATGCTCTTGTTGCATCTGCGGTAAATAGACGATATCATCAAACAACAATTCTTCCGCTCTTTTTGGAGAAACCCTTGCGATTCCTTGATCCGGGCGATGAACAATAACTTTCTGAAGTGGTGCAATTTCTGAAGAAACATGAATGACTGGCTTCATTTGTTGGTTTATTGGTTTGAATAGTTGGTAGTTAATTGGTTAATCTCCCTATAATTCGACTACTTTTTCGAACTCATATATGGAGTTGATCTTACCAGCAAATATGCAATAAAATGATGGATTTTTATGCAAGATCTTGATTTCTGTAGGTCTGCCATCATCAATGGCATTGGCTCGTAATTTTGATTTTATAGTAAAAAGAGAACAAAAGTAATGGAAGTCCACTTCTGTTTTAAAATACTGGCGCATTTGCTGTATCATTTTCTGTTTATTAGAAATAGGACGTGCCGGACAGTAATTGCAATCTTCTGGCAGATTAGGCGTACAGGCTAAATTTTCGCTTTGGCAGGAAAAAGTAGGTTTTTTCTGATAAGAAACCTTGTGATGAGTATAAGCGACCGAAGATAAAGACCATAATCCTGATTTCCCGTAAGGCATTAACGAAGCGAATTGACCATCCATCACCGTAAGACCTAAATCCCCCAAAGCCGGTGCTGAGAGTAAAACCATTTCTGATATTTCATGCATCAGATCAATAGGTGCCAAATCAAACAATTGATTAACCGTATTGCTTGCTGCGTAGGTAGCGTTAACCACCTGATTTGCTACAATAGTGCCTTTTGTCCCATTGGTCTGCTGGTAGTCTAGTTGCCACCGCTTCCCTTTGATTTCTACCTGTTGTACTAAAGTTCCCAATTTAATATCAATCAGGGCAGATTCTTTAATTTTTGCCTGGTAATATTGGGCTATTAAAATAGGATCAAAGGTATACTCCTCTGTTTGAAAGAGTGCTTCTAATCGGCGCATACTGATATGAGGATGATGATCAATTTGCCGACAAGGAATTTTTACAAAATCGCAAAATCGTTGAAATTGTGCCGCGTCCGTAAGAGATCCAAAACGGTCAATTGCATAATACTTTTTAAAGGAAAAATTGATAAAGGGGCGATGCTCTTCGGTGAATCTGGCTTTGTTGTCATCGGACATTTTGGCCGTAGCTACACTCCTTGGATAATGATAACCACCATGCAACCTAGCCTGATTCACGATGGAGGCTTTGGTAAACAAATTCTTTTCTTTTTCAATCAGGACCACCTTTAAGCCTTTACGACTTAAATAAAGGGCGGCGTAGCTTCCAAACAAACCTCCACCAAAAATGGCAAAATCATAGGCTTCGATCTGCTGGTGCATGGCTTTGATGTATCTTTAATAAGCTTTGAAAAAATAAGGTGTAATCATTTTGCTGAACCTGTTTATAGAACCTCAAACTATCAAGCAATTGCTCCATTCGGCTAGGGCCAATTAAAATACCGGACAAGCGGGTATTTAACAAGGCAAAACACATAGCCACTTCATTCATTTTTAAGATTGGCGGTGTTATTTTTTTTTGATTAAAAGCTTCAATCGCAGGTACCAGATCTTGCAGGATATCTGGCAGTGCGGTTACTTGACCGCCTCTGGCTTTTAAGGTACTGTTAGCGGAATAATTATCGGTACTTAACTTCATTCCTCCTGCGTTGATGCCATAGCTATAAAAAGCTGCCCTATCTTTGAGCATTGGATAGCGCGGCAGATCGGTATAAAGTAAATTGTGTTTCAGTTGAATAAGTAAAGGTAATTGTAATACTTCGTTGGCTTTTGCATAAAGTGCAGGGAAACGAATTCCAGAAGCACCTACTTGTAAGCCAGATTGATGTATGCGTTTCAAAACAGAAAAACTATCCTGGATGGCATTCAAATCATCCCGGTTGTCCCAATGGATCATAAAAGTAGCCAGATTGCTACCAAAATGTCCAGCATAATACTGCCAATTAAGCTGTAGAAAACTAGGTTTTAAATTATGTTCCGGTGAGCGTAGGTTGTTTAAACTACCAACCTTCATCATGATTTCTAAATCCTTTATTCCATTTGCTAAAATCCATTCCTTAAGGATTTCTTCAGAACGCCGAAAATCAGCTGCATTTTTATTGATTGGATAATTGGTAGCCGCATCAACTTTACGAAAGCCATTTTCATAGAAAACATCCAAGAGCCGAAAGGCTTCCTTAGCATCTACATTCCAGCCCCACATAGCTGTTCCTAGAACCAATTGAGATCTTTGGTAGGTATTAATCATTGGTGGAGGCAACTTTTCGTTTTTTGAGGGCATACATACTATTTAAATATTTTTTAGCCAGGGGAATTACTTTCACTTTACTACTACTTGTATCATCGGTCCATTTGACTGGCAATTCAAATAATTTATAGCCCAGCCACTCTCCCACTGTTAGCAATTCAGTTGAAAAGAACCATCCGTCATTTTGAGCACCATATTTAAACAAACTTGGAAATAAAGGACGTTTTAGGAATTTAAAGCCACACATACCATCCGAAAAACGTACGCCTAAGTAATGTCGTAAAATGAAATTAAAAGCACGAGAGCTGATTTCTCTTTTGAAGGATCGGTTATAGACCTTTGCTTTAGGATGTAACCTGGTAGCGTAAACGATGTCGTAATCTTCTTTTACAATCACATGATAAGCTTCAAGGAAATGAGGCAGATCTGTTGCTAAATCTAAATCCATGTAGCCTACGATATCCGCTTGTGATTTGGTCCAGGAGGTTTTTAGTGCCAGGCCTACTCCTTTTCTTGGAATACTCAAGTAGCTGATATTAGAGAATGCCGTACTTAATTGTTTAGCGATAGAGACCGTCTCATCGGTCGAGCCATTATCAGCGATCACAATCCGCCATTGCTCTAGGTCTGGAAAATGCGTTACCAGAAAGTTATAGAGTATCTTAACCTGACGATCCAAGGTTTCCGCCTCATTTAAAACTGGAATGGTAATATCAAAGGTCATGAAATCATTATTTAGATTACGCTAGCAAGATAAAGCTTAATTGCAGATTTTATCCTTTTTTCCTTACTTTGTAGTTCTTAATTAGGCATCGGTCTAAGAAAGCAGATAATTAGACAACTCATCAGAATATCAAGTGTATTATAAAGAACATTTATATCGTTTATGGCAAAAGGAATTAAGTCTTGGTTTTTTACGGAAGTAGAAGATCCTGCAGCAAAAAAGAAAAAGAATAAAACCACCGCAGCAAAAAAAATTGAGGCTATAGAGACTGCACCTCCTTCTTCGGAAAGTATTCCAGAGGTCAAAGGTGGTCGGGAAGGGGCCGTTTCTCAAAAATTCGTCAATATTCTTTTCAAAGTGCTCCGAGAAAAAGATTTGGATGGCTTTGATTATATGGAGTTCAAAAAGTCCTTGCAGTCCCTAAAAAAGATGGACATGGATATTGAGACTCGGATCAAGTCTGCTTATGCAATGGCTCAAACCATGGGTGTAGACAAAAGTAGGCTGCTTGAAACCGCTAACTTCTACATTGGCCTTCTAAAGCAGGAAGAAGAAAAATTTGAACTGGCTTTAGAAAATCAACAACAAAAGCAAGTAGATGGTAAAAAGTCAAAAATTGCCCAAGTAAAAAGTAATATTGCTAAGAAAGAGGCCCAATTAAAAAAATTAGAGGCTGAAGTTGCCCAACACAAGCAACAAATTGATACTTTGCACCAGGAAATCAAACAAGCGGCTACTAAAATTGCCGATACTAAAAATGATTTTATTGCTTCTTACAATTCTTTGGTCGATCAGATCAAACAAGATATGAAGCATATCAATGATTACCTGCCTTAAGCGGGAAATCAAATTTGATGGTAAAAAATAAATATTAAACACAGAGTACTTGAACAAATGAGTGTTAAAAAGAAATCTTTTTGGAAAAAACCTGAGGGTGTTACTGGTCTGATTTTTCTAGCCGGACTAGCTGTAGGTGGAGGTGTTTTATTATTTTCAGCACTACCCGCCCTTATTGCCCTTTTGAATAATGTAGTATACCTAAGTATTTTCTTACTGATCGTAGCGGCTATTGCCTATGTGATTTTAGATCCTAAAATGCGGACTTTGGTTTGGTATATGTACAAAAGTATGATGCGGACAATTACAGGATTCTTTGTACAACTGGATCCTATTGCTATTTTGAAATCTTATGTAGATGAATTAAAAGGCAATCTCCGTAAAATGAATAAACAGATCAGTAAGCTCCGTGGGCAAATGCACAAGCTCAAAGAGATTATTGTAAACAATGAGAAAGATATCCGGGACAACATTGAGTTGGCAAGCAAAGCTCGAGAAAACAACAAGCGCGATATCATGATCCTCAAATCCCGCAAAGCCGGACGTTTGAAAGAATCTAACATGCGTTTGGATGAGTTGTATAAAAAAATGGAGGTGATGTACCGCGTCTTATCTAGAATGTACGAAAATTCGGCCATTCTAATGGAAGATGTACAAGATCAAGTCAAAGTTAAGGAGCAGGAAAGAAAAGCCATTCATGCCAGTCATGGTGCCATGAAATCTGCCCGATCTATTATCTCTGGTGATCCTGATCAAAGAGCGATGTTTGATGCTGCTATGGAAGCCGTGGCAGATGATGTTGCAGGTAAAGTAGGTGAAATGGAACGCTTCATGGAAATGTCTTCTAGCTTTATGGATTCTATTGATTTACAGAATGGTATCTTTGAAGAAGAAGGTCTACGGATGCTCGAAGAATGGGAGAAAAAAGGCGCTTCTTTAATTTTAGGCGAAGAAAAAGATTCTTTATTATTACAAGCCAACAATGATGAGGATGTGCTGGATTTGGATGCTCCGATTAAAGAGCCAATCCGAGAAATGGGCCATCGGAATCAATATGATAATTTCTTTGAATAATTGAACGAAGGAATATTTTACCACTTAGGCACTAAGGTTACTTTGTAGTTCTAAAATTAAAAAAGGAGGCTAAGCTTAGCCTCCTTTTTTATTACCAGGCGTTAAAAAAATCAAAAGACTTTAGAATCATAAAATAAATACTTGGTCTTTGCCCGTTTTGTGCCCAACCAACTTCTAAACAAAAGTACCTTCATGAAAAACCAATTGCTATTGCTCCTTTGCTTCCTCTTAAGCTTTTCATTAAGTGCTCAATCTTACAATACAACTGCTGGTATCCGCCTAGGGACCGATTGGGGTATCACCGCCAAACAACGCGTTTATGATAATATCACTGCGGAGCTAATCTTTCAATCTTCCTTATTAAAAGAAGAAACAATGTTGACATTGCTGGGTGCGTACCATCAAAAAGTAGTGGGTAAACGCTTTAATTTATTTTATGGTGGCGGCATTCACAAAGGATGGATACCCAATAACTCGGAAACAGCCGATCTCACCAATCCTTTTGGTATTGATCTAATTGGTGGTATTGAGCTAACGGTATTAGGTATTAATTTTTCTTACGATCTAAAACCAGGCGTTAATTTAACTGGTGGCCGAAGTAGTATTTTCTTACAATCTGGATTGAGTGCCCGGTATGTATTCATCAAAAATGAACGCCTTAATTGGGAACCGGACAATAGAACCTTGCGACAAAAGAGACGAGAAAGGAACAAACGCCAAAGACAGAAAAAAAGAGGTTGAAATAGTATTTAGCCTACATAAGCCAGGAACTCTTTCCGCCCAAAATGCGTTAAAAAAAGAAAGTGAAAAAAAATAGAAAGATTAGTTGACATTTTAAGATGCAATCTTTTATATTTGCGTCACTTTAAAACAAACTTGGTAATTGTAGCTCAGTTGGTTAGAGCGCCGGATTGTGGTTCCGGAGGCCGCGGGTTCAAATCCCGTCTTTTACCCTACTGACGATTTCGCTTCGCGAAATGTCATTAGAGCGGACAAATAAATGAACGTAGTGATATTTATTTCGTCAGTTCTATAGCTTCGAATGAAGTAATTCTTCTATTTTAAAAGGCACCCTCCAAATTCTGGCTGGTGCCTTTTATGTTTTATACTTACATCCTCTTTTCTTCCAAACTTAACAAATTTTACCTTGGTCAAACTAGTCATCTTCAAAGAAGACTATACCTTCACAACCGTGGAAAAAGTAGATTCACTTTAATAAGTATGCCCTGGACACTAATCTGGTTTGCTCCTAAGTCTACTCGAAAAACTGCCTTAATTTTAGAAAGAAAGCTCAGAAATCTTAGCCGCAATAGAAAGATAAGATTTATGAGGAAGTACTTGTAAAACCTTTTTTCATCATCACTACCGAACCTAAAACTACCAATAATAGCATTAAAAAGATCCGTGGGAAACGCCCCATTACAGGAAGTGGTTCAGCAATTACCTCTGTTCTGTAAGTATTTATATCATCTATAAAAAACGTACTAGAATTTATCATAACAGAGCCATCTGCACCAAAGGCAAAACCATACATTTCAGTCAAACCTAAGCCATCATCAGGAGCACCATTGCCAATGTCCTTACGAGCAAAATCCTCCCAAGGAAACTCAAAAAATTTCCATCCTGCAAAATCATCCGAAAACTCTACCGTAAAACGCTCGGCATCATCACCAGTAGACCCAGGATTACGATTATCCAAAATATCAAAAAAGAGATTACCTCCAGTATTATTTCCATAAACCCAGAAACTTATTCCTTCCTCTTCACTCCAATCTTTAGATACCCATTTATCAACAGCAGCATTCGTGAAAATTTGAACATAAACTGAAAATCCATTCAATGGTACCATCATAGATAGACTAAGGACCCTATTGTTAGCAACAGCGGCAGGAACTTGGGTTGGGGGCGTTTCAGTAATAATGGTAAAAAGGCTCGCTCCTCCTCCAGTAGCTCCTACATCCCCAAGTGTAACTCCGTCACCTAAGGCAGAAAAGAGAGTGGGCCGTTCAAAATCTTCGATTGTAGTAGTAATTTGAAATGCTTCAAGCGACGAAGTAAGAAAAAGCATAACTAAGGCCAATAAGAAGAGGTTTTTTTTCACGAGTCGTTTTTTATTTACCACAATATAATCCTTTACAGAAAAGATTAATGGAAAAAACCCAAAATTGACTCTTTCCTTTAAAATATATACTGTCATGAAAATTTCAATGCTCGCTTTAACTTTTTTCTGCTTAACTTTTTCAACACTAGATGCTCAATCTAGCCGTAAGGCACATCCCATTACCAAGGACTCCTACAAAATGGTATTCGAAGTCCAAAAAAACAAAAGTCTCAAGATCTTATCATTTAAGTCTACCAAGGGCAAAAAATACATGGCTCAGATTACCAGCCCTGGAGATATTCCCTTATTCAAATTAGAAGCTGGAAGCAAAATTGAAGGAAATTTTCGTTTCTCTTCTTTTGCTAGTGCTGGTGGTTTGGGGAGTACTCGTACTTATAAAGGAAATGGTGATGGAATCTTACGCATTTTGAAAATTTCAGATGCTAAAGGGCAAAAAATGAAGGCAGAGCGATCTTCTGTCCAAAATATTGAAATAATATTGAAATAATCTACCTTTAGAAACTAAAGAAACCCAAGGTTTCAGGAAGCGCTTGCCCCATCATTTGCAAAGACGCTTAAACTTTAATAGCAGCTTGATGTTTCTTGTTTTGATGGCAATAATATACTTATCCTAATCAATAAATTAATTGCCAATCAATTTATTAACCACAATACCTTAAAAAATCTTTGGTATGAAAAAATTTGTTTTATTACTTTCAGCTCTAATGCTAATCGCTACGGTATCTTTAACTGCTCAAGAGCAAAGAGCGGCCAGTCCATCTGCCAAATTGGTACAGAAGGTCGGCCTAACCGATGTAACGGTTGAATATTCTCGTCCAAGTATGAAAGATCGTAAGATCTTTGGTAAGGATGGTTTAGTTCCTTTTGACGCAATCTGGCGTACGGGTGCCAATGGTGCAACGAAAATAACCTTTAGTGGGCCCGTAACTATTGGCGGAACTGAATTAGCAGCAGGTAGCTATGCGATTTTAACCAAGCCTGGTAAAAAGGCCTGGGCCGTACACTTCTATACTTTTAAAGAAAATGGTTGGGGGGCTTATACGGAAGCAAAACCAGCTGCAATGGTAGAAGTAAGTCCAAGTAAAATCAAGCCATCCGTAGAATCTTTCTTAATGACTGTTGATCATTTGAGAGATTATTCTGCTCATCTAGTGATGATGTGGGAAAATACTAGTGTGGCAGTGCCTTTTAAGGTCAAGTAATTTAAGTACTTCTTAGAAGCCTAGAAAAGGTGTGTTGATGCTGTATCGACACATCTTTTTTAATTAATCTTACTTTCCCGTTTTTCCATCGCCATCAATATCAATATTGATGTGTTCTTCAAGAGCGATTAAGGTTTTACGAAGCAAATCCTTCACATCCGAAAGCTCGGTTTCTAATTCTACTACTCGATCTTCTAATGAGTCTGCCTTGGCTTTTTGTTCTTCTATTTTACTTTCCTGCATTAAGTCCCAGAATATACCCATAATATTTGGTGGTTTGGTGGTGTAATGGTTTGCTTGTTTGAATTTTTTATTCTATTAATTTAAGGTTTAATATCAATTTTGGAAAGCAATTCCTACAATTACCTATAATCCTCCGACTAAAATGCCTTATCTGTCAAAAATGGTTTTAAATTTCCTTGGTATTAGTGTTCAGCTTTCCATACAAATTGCCGAACCATTCCTACTATTATTTGTATTTCATTAAACGACTTAAGAATAGAGTCTAATTTTATACCTTTGCGCAAATTAACTAACCAAAAAAAAACAACTATGGCTAATGCTTTTTTTCGTGTGCCTAAAGCCGTAAATGAGCCTTATTTGAGCTATGCACCTGGAACACCAGAACGCGCCGCCCTGAAAGATGCTCTGGCGGAAGCAAAGTCCAAACAAATAGAAATCCCAATGACCATCAATGGGGAAAAGATTATGGAGGGCGAAAAAATCTCCATGCATCCGCCACATGAGTTGGCCCATACCCTTGGTCATTATTATAAAGGTGGTGCCAAACATGTCAATCAAGCCATTGATGCGGCACTTGCTGCAAAAGCAGAATGGGAAGCCATGCCCTGGCAAGACCGTGCCGCGATTTTCTTACGTGCTGCTGACCTGCTTTGTGGTCCCTACCGTTATAAAATGAACGCTGCTACGATGCTTTGCCAAAGTAAAAATCCTTGGCAAGCAGAAATTGAATCTGCAGGAGAATTAGCAGATTTTTGGCGTTTTGGTGCAGAGCAAATGACCCAAATGTACGAGATCCAGCCTTTTAGCCCCAAAGGGGTTTGGAATAGAATGGAATACCGTCCACTAGAAGGCTTTGTTTTTGCCATTACACCTTTCAACTTCACCGCAATTGCAGGTAATTTACCTTCTGCACCAGCGATGTTGGGCAACACCGTGGTTTGGAAGCCAGCAGAATCTCAAATTTACTCTGCGGTAATTATCATGGATATCCTAGAAGAAGCAGGACTGCCTAAAGGGGTTATCAACATGGTCATTGCAGACGGTCCGGTCGCAGGAGACATTATCTTTAAACATAAAGATTTTGCTGGATTACATTTTACAGGAAGTACCAAAGTATTCCAACATTTGTGGTCTGAAATTGGTGCCAATATCAGCAATTACCGTTCTTATCCACGGATAGTTGGAGAGACGGGGGGTAAAGACTTTGTGGTCGCACACCCAACTGCGGACGTACCCCGTCTGGCAACTGCACTAGTACGTGGCGCTTTTGAATACCAAGGTCAAAAATGCTCCGCTGCTTCTCGTTCTTACATTCCAAGATCTATTTGGCCTGCCTTGAAAGAATTGGTTTTAAAAGACGTCGCAACGCTTAAAGTCGGTCCAGTGGAGGATTTCTCCACTTTCGTCAATGCTGTAATTGACGAGCGAGCTTTTGATAAGATTGCTAACTACATTGAAGTTGCTAAAAATTCTGATGAATCAGAAATATTAATTGGTGGGGGTTATGATAAATCTAAAGGTTACTTCATTGAGCCAACCGTTGTTTTAACAACGAATCCCAATCATACTTTGATGGAGGAAGAAATCTTTGGGCCTGTCCTAACCATTTACGTATATGAAGATGAGGACTTTGAAGCTACTTTAGATTTAGTAGACACTACTTCTCCTTATGCTTTGACTGGAGCTATTTTTGCACGAGAACGTGGAGTTATTAAACATATGTCTGATCGACTACGCCATTCAGCAGGAAACTTCTACATCAATGACAAGCCTACGGGAGCTATCGTTGGTCAACAACCATTTGGTGGGGCTAGAGGTTCTGGCACGAATGATAAAGCCGGTGCCGTTCTCAACCTTTTCCGTTGGGTCAGTGCACGTGCTATCAAAGAAAATTTTGCAGCACCTACAGATTACCGTTATCCATTTATGGGTGAGGAGTAAAATTTGGTGTTGAAATATTGAAGTGACGAGGTGATACAGTTTTAGGACTGGTCACCTCGTTGTTTTTAAAAAAAATGGTTCCCTCTGCTTTCTTGCTGCTTGAATCAGGATTTTGAGAATTTTAGAATTTGCAGAATTGAACTTAAAGTAAATTCAAGTTTCCAGTTCCAGCATTTACTTATGATCCTTAATGTGTCCTCTAGTGATACAAAATCTTATATGATCTTATATTTTTTATACGGTTAAAAGGCTATTACTTCCCCTCTATTATCAGTAGCTGAGTCTTCATAATAGCCACCATCGAAAGCACATCTGTAATCCGTCCATCCATCACCATCTGATAAGCTTCCTTAAAGGGTAGTTTTTTGACTTGCAGGTCTTCAGTCTCTTCTGGAGCAGCCTCCCCGAATGTAAGATCTCGGGCAATATAGGCAATCCCATACTCATCCGTAACCGAATTAGAAGTATGTAAATCTAGTAAGGGTTGCCAGGTCGCAGCTTTGATCCCCGTTTCTTCTTCTAATTCACGTTGAGCCGCTGCTAAGGTAGATTCTCCAGCAGGACAACCGCCTTCTGGTATTTCCCAGGAATATTGCTCTAAGGTATATCGATATTGACCAACCAGCCAGGTATTGTTTTCTTCATCTAAAGGCACTACCCCAACCGCAATATTTTTAAAATGTACCACGCCATAAATTCCGGGGTTTCCAGCTGGATTAATAACCTCTCGATGAGAAATACTTATCCAGGGGTTATCATAGACCTTTTTCTGGTGTACGGTTTTCCAGGGGTTTTGCATGTTATGTGGTATGGTGGTTTATTGCTTTACCAAAAATAAGTATCTATTAGCCTCCTAAAAAAGAAGGTAAGCTTGGTCCTTGCATCAGTTGATAAAAGAAAGCCTGTACATATTGTGGGGCGAAAGCCTGGGCGGATACAAAAATGAAAATAATCCCATAAATAGCACCCGACAAGTGCGCATTGTGGGCGATGCGGCCTCCACCCTTTCGATCCATATAGGATTCGTACCAAATATAACCTACGGCCAGAATAATTGCTGGTACCGGAGGATAAATAAACCAATTCCAGGGGCCAAAGAAGATATAAGCCATCAATAAAGCAGAGGTTGCACCAGAAGCACCTAAAGAGTTGTACCCCATGAAGTCCTGATGGCGGAAGTAATCCGGTAAACTAGCGATAATAATGGCCGACAAGTAAAAGCCGACGTAGGCTACGGGTGCCCAAATATTTCCAAAAATAAAATAGAATCGATTCTCTAAATCCGGGCCAAAAAAGAAGAGCATGATCATATTCAAGATCAAGTGATTCCAATCTGCATGAATAAACCCATGGGTTAAGAAGCGATGTACTTCTCCCCTATTTTTGATCGAATAAGGATTAAAAATCAGTTTTTGTTTCAAGCTAGGATTCCCAAAGGCATTGTAAGAGATAAAGGCCGTCATGACAATTAGGACCAGTGTTATTGTGATGCTTTCCATGTTTTTTTATTGATTGTGATAGGGTTCGTTACGCAAGATGGTCATTCCCCGATACAATTGCTCTAAAAAAAACAATCGAATCATTTGGTGGGAAAAGGTCATCTTAGACAAACCCAATTTAGCATTTGCTCTTTGATAGATGGCTTCATCAAACCCAAACGCTCCACCTACTAAAAAGATCAAACGTTTTTTGGGTAATTGAAGCATTTGGTCCAGGTGCTTAGCAAAAGTAACCGAAGCAAACTGTTTGCCTTGCTCATCGAGCAATACTAAATGATCATCTGGCTTTAATAATTTTTGCACGGCCTCCCCTTCCTTCTTTTTTAATTGATCAGGCCTTAACTTCCCACTTTGTCGAATGTCTGGTAAGGTCTGGTATTTAAAAGGAAGATAATGTTGTAAACGCTTTTCATAGATAGCCGTTCCAGTCTGTAAATAAGCGGCATTGGTTTTACCAATCACCCAAAATTCTACCTTCATCTACTCGATCATTGGTTCGCCAATAAATACCTTAATTTCTGGAGAAATCCGAATCTTAATTTTAACAATTAAAGGATCATTAAAAACTGGATTGATTTTCCGGTGCATGTTGTACGTCGTCCGGATGGTCGTAAATACAGAAGCTAAAGCTGGATTACCTTTAACCTCTTGAAGAATTTCATCTAACTTTTCCGGTGGAAACAGTTCGTGCTGTCCGATCATCTCTACTTCTAAAGCAGGTGAAATAGCGACACTTAATGCACAACTATTTAAGCGCAAACCGTACAATTCCAGTTTAGGAAAAACCTGCATCCACTCATCAATCAATTTGTAGGCTCGATCTTTGGCTCCGTCCCCCAAGGAACTGGCCTGACCCTTTACAAATTCGGTGGCCTCGAGTAATGCTCTTTGTACTTTATCAAACATCTTACTTGAATTTTATCTTGCCAGCCAAGTTGCCCTTACCTTCCATGAGAGATATGAAATCACGGGTTACTTTGACCGTCTTTTTACCGACTTCCGCATCTGGGATGGTCGTACTTTTTACTTTTTTAGGAAACTCATAAAGAGTCGTGTATGTAGCCCCAGACATCATCATTTTCATCATTCCCATTGATTCATCATCTTCCATTGCATCATTGGCTTTGGATAGATCTACGGGCCTTCTAGTTAAGGTTTTTCCTTGTAGTTCAAAAAGTCCATTGGAAGGCATGATTGCACTAAATCCTTGTTGATCATCTCCTGATTCTTGCAATGCTTTATAAAAATCTGCAATATCTGCTACCTTATCAAAATCTAAAGACA
>CAXIDD010000065.1:0-13812 GCA_964021975.1 uncultured Saprospirales bacterium
GTTACCCTACAAGTATCCTATTTAGGATATGAAACAACGATCATTCCTAATGTTGTAGTTACGACAGGAAAAGAAAGCATCCTACAAATCAGGGTGCAAGAATCCACCACAGAATTACAAGAAGTAGTGGTAAAAGCTTATCAACGTAGTGGGGAGGCGACTAATCCAATGGCTTTAGTCAGTGCCCGGGCCATTACGATGGAAGAAATGAATCGCCTGGCTACTGGGTTTAATGATCCAGCTTTGATTACTGCCAATTTTGCGGGAGTCACCAATGCGGGAAGTGGCGGTAATGATATCATCGTCCGTGGGAACTCTCCTAAGTATTTGCAGTGGAGACTAGAAGGTGTACCCATCACCAATCCGAATCACTTTGCCGATCAAAATGCTGTATTAGGTTCGACTAGCATTCTGAATAGCAACCTTTTGGCTACTTCCGATTTTTATACTGGTGCTTTTCCTGCAGCTTTTGGTAATGCCATCTCTGGCATATACGATGTCCGCTTGCGAAACGGGAACAATGAAAAAGTAGAAGGTATTCTAGGCATTGGGCTTGTCGGTACAGACATTACCTTAGAAGGTCCTCTAAAAAAAGGATATGATGGTTCTTTTTTAGTCAACTATCGATACTCCACTTCTGATATTTTAAATAAAGCTGGTTTAGTGGACGTGGCAGGAAGTCCAAGGTTTCAAGATGCCGCTTTTAAACTGAATCTTCCAAGCCAAAAGCTAGGGACCTTCTCCTTATTCGGTATCGGAGGCTTGAGTGATTTCGAATTGGTCAATGCTACCCCAGAAGATTGGGATACACCAGGCGATGCTATTTTCAGCGGACAGGTTTATGAAGATTATACCAAAGCGTCTTTCCTTTTTAACACCGGCCTTAAACACACCATTGCTCTAAACCCTCAGAGTTACTTAAAAACGGCGCTCTCGCTTACTTTGGAAAACATTAAAGACGATGTATTTCAAAAATCAGATTCTTTAAGTACTGGCACAGCTAGTTTTGTCAGTGATCTAAAAAGGATGACTTATAGAGCTAATAGCACCTATTTCCAAAAAATAAATGCCCAAAATACTCTGCAAGCAGGACTCACTTACACGCTTTTTGACCAAAAATTTGATCAAAGTATGCGATTGGCCACAGATGCGCCTCTAGAAGTACTCCTAGGATTTGATGAACAAATAAGTATGTTGAGTACCTTCTTTAGTTGGAAATACCAAGCCAACGAAGCCATTACTTTAGTGGCAGGTTTACACAATAACAATGTCTTTTTTAATGATAAACATACATTAGAACCTAGATTGTCAGCTCGATGGAAAAACAGTGAAAAAGGTACTTTCAATTTTGCTTATGGCTTGCATAGTACCATGGAAAGTATTCACCATTATTTTGCGGAAATTGAAAGAATCGACGGTTCACTTACCCAACCCAACCTAGATTTAGACTTACTAAAAGCACATCATTTTGTCCTATCCTATGAGCATTATTTTACCCCAAAATTAGTAGCTAAGGTAGCCCTCTATTACCAATACTTATACGATTTACCTGTAGAGAATAATGACAGCAGTTATTTTGCGACCATCAACGAAAGCGCTGAAATTGAATATTTTGATTTAGTAAATGAGGGTACTGGCCAGAATTATGGGATAGAGTTGTCATTACAACGCTACTTCAATGACCATTACTATTTCCTTTTCAATATTTCTGTTTACGAATCTAATTACAAAACACTGGAAGGAATAACAAGAGATACCCGTTTCAATAGTAATTATTCTATCAATGCTATTGCGGGAAAGGAATTCCCAAATTTAGGACAACAAAATAATAGAACGATTGGCATCAATGCTAGATTCTCCATAAGAGGTGGACAGCGAATTATTCCTTTGCTGAGAGATCCCCAAGGAAATGTCATTGCTGATCCCACAACTGCAACTTATTGGGACTACGATAAGGCTTATGAAAATGATCTGGAAGATA
Source organism: uncultured Saprospirales bacterium (assembly GCA_964021975.1). Lineage (GTDB taxonomy): Bacteria > Bacteroidota > Bacteroidia > Chitinophagales > Saprospiraceae > DATFKA01. Next base: position 1,982 of record CAXIDD010000065.1, read on the forward strand.
TTTATCAGCTTACGCTTTCCATGAGTTATAAAATTGAACGCACGAATGCAAGCCATGAATTCTTCCTTAATCTGGAAAACATCACCAACAATAAAGGAAAGTTAACTGAATTCTACGATGCTAATGCTCCAAATCAAGTCGGCCACACCACCCAATTTGGCTTACTACCAAACCTGATGTATCGACTTTATTTTTAATAAAATCTGAGATTTTTCACCCATTTTAAATTTTAAACAATGAAATACAACATTGCCCTAGGTATTGTATGCCTATCCTTACTTTCGTTATTGGTCTCTTGTGATAAAGATGATCCAATTTCACCCTCGGAACCAACGACCCCATCAACTACAGAAGAAAAACTAGATGCGGCTTTAGAAAGTGTAATTTCAGAAATGGAAATGCCTGGTTTTTCACTAGCTATTGTCAAAGATGGAACCTTATCTTTTCAGCAATCCTTTGGTTTTGCTAATCTCGAACAAGAAATACCTTATTCGAATCAAACCACTCAAGCAATTGGCTCTATAAGTAAAACTTTTATTGGAGCAGCAGTGGTAAAAGCCATTGAAAGTGGATACTTTACTTTAGACACAGAAATCAATGACCTGCTCCCTTTTGAAATCAACAACCCCAAGGCTCCAGGTACTAATATCAAGGTAAAAGACCTGGTTACTCATACCTCTGGCCTCCTTGACAACCGAGACATCTATGATGCGGCCTATTATATAGTACCCGGTGAAAATATTAATACGCCTGGTGCTCAATTAATGATCAATCTATTAGATGTTGAGCAACGAAGTGGCACCCCACTGGAAGCATTTTTGAAAGCTTATTATGTACCAGGTGGAATGCTTTATTCCAACGACAACTTCGCTTCTGCTCAAGCAGGCCAAGTTTATAACTATTCCAATATTGCTTCTTCACTTGCCGCCTATATTGTAGAAGTAGCTACTGGTCAAGCATTTGATGCCTATGTAAAAGATCAGGTTTTCACACCACTTGGAATGGACCATACGAGCTATATCTCTGGAGACCAGAGTGCTACCTTATATTTTGATAAAAGCACACCCTTACCGATATACTCAAATGATTCTTATCCAGATGGTTTTGTGCATACTTCTAATGAAGATATGACCAAGTATTTGCTAGAAATGATGCGTGGGGCCACGGGAAATAACCCAGTTTTGTTTTCTGAAACAACTTATGATTTACTCTTCACCCCCTTGTTAGCAGATGGAATAGTCCCCAATGTTATCGGAAAAAACCATGGTATTTTTTGGACTAGGAACGATGCCAGTATTAGCCATGATGGCAGTGATCCAGGGCTAAATACCGTTCTACAATTTTTTGAAGATGGAGAAACCGGATTTTTCTTACTTACCAATATGGATAGTAGTACCGATGAAAATGAAGAACAATTTGTAAAAGCATTCCTAAAAATCATTGAAGCCATTAGTGATTTTATAAGTGCCAACTAAGAAGCTATTATTTAGGTGGAGCCTCTTAGGCTCCACTTATATACTACAAAAAACTCCCATGTCATCTAATAAAAACAAAGAGCGTTGTGTCTTTGGTTATTAATCATGGATATCCGTACTGAATTAACACAAAAACCTTAGACTGATGGATATCAAGCATAATACTACTATCCCACAGGAAATTAAAAGTCTTTACTACCAAAAATTAGATAGCCTCTCTATGGCTTACGAGCTGATGGATATTGAGACCAGTTTTGGAAAGACCAATATTGTGATTACGGGCACTATGGATCGCCCCCCTTTGGTCCTCTTGCATGGGCTAAATAGTTGTGCACCACTAGCCATTGAGGCTTTGGGAGAGCTAGGCAGTAAATTCACTATTTATGCCATTGATATCATTGGTCAACCCAATCTGAGTGAAAAATTTCTGCCCAAGCTAAAAAAGGATACCTACGGGCAATGGATCTACGAAATATTAAGTCGATTGAATCTCTGGAGTGCTATTCTAGTGGGTATTTCTCTGGGAGGATTTATCGCTTGGAAAACGCTTACTTTTGACCAAAGACGCATTTCCAAGGCCTTTTTAATTATGCCAGCAGGTATTGTAAAAGGCCGTCTTTCTAATATCTTTTTCAGGCTTTGTATCCCTCTGAAGATGCATGAAAAATGGAAGCATCCAGCTTTTTTAAACTATTTCCTACGAAGGGTATATACTACTCCAAGTACTTTTCTTAAAGCTTTTCTACCTATTGTTTTTGCTAATTATGAAATGTTTTTCTGGAGCATTCCTCTCCTTAATAAAGGGCAGGCTTCAATGATAAAAACACCTATTAACATCGTCGCTGCACAGCAAGATATTCTGTTTCCTGGTATTCCTTTATTAAAGCGTGCCTGTGCGGTTTTTCCTAACTTAGAGCAGACCTTATTGTTAAAAAACAGCCGGCACGTAGCGGGTAAATCTGAGAATAAGCAGATCGTCCAATTCATTATAAATAATTACAAAAAATAGGCTAATTTACCCACTTCCTAACATCCGTTTAAAACAAACATATGCCAATTCCAGATAGTAATACCCTTTACCCGCTAAAAGATTATAATCGGCTTTGCTTTTTAAAGAACTTAGTTAAGAACCCCAATATCATCATAGGTGACTATACTTATTATGATGATTTTGAAAGTGTGGAAAATTTCGAAAAAAATGTCAAATACTTATTTGACTTTACCGGAGATCAATTGATCATTGGTAAGTTCTGCATGATTGCATCAGATGTAACCTTCATTATGAATGGGGCCAATCACCTCAATGCATCAATTACGTCCTATCCTTTTGCTATTTTTGGCGGTGACTGGGCCAATGCCATGGAAGGTAAAAGTTATCCAAATAAAGGGAATACCGTCATTGGTAATGATGTTTGGATTGGCTATGGAGCAACAATTATGCCTGGAGTAACGATAGGAGATGGTGCCATCATCGCCACTAAAGCTGTAGTCACTAAAAACGTAGCACCTTATTCTATAGTTGGTGGAAATCCAGCCCAAGAAATCCGGAAAAGATTCTCCGAACAGACTATTGAGCAACTTCTAAAGATTGCTTGGTGGGAGTGGCCCATCGAGAAAATCACCAAACAAGTACAACATTTAACAGGAAATGAAGTAGACAAATTACTTGATACTTAAGCCTAAGAAGCTATATGTAGCAAATTTTCCTTTTGTCTCATAATTAGGTAAATAGTCGAAATAGAATCATCTATTTCGACTTTTTTTTTTTGAACCATTGTCTCTTTAAAAAGTACTAAATCTCACCAAAAGGTTCGTAATTATTTTCAAGAACGATTGAGGTACCAGAGTACTGCATATTTGTATTGTAAATCAAATACAACATTATTCACAATACAAAATCAAACACATGAAACAAGTAGTAGTTATTATGCTCACCTTATGGACATTCCAACTAAGCGCACAATTCAATCCTAATATTGAAAGAAAGGGATTCGTCTTTGGAGTTGGATTAAGTGGTGGCGTCATCAGTATTTCAGAAAGTAATCAGGAAGTTCCTTTTTCAGAAGCTCAAGGCGGTATTGGTTTACCAGACTTAAAATTTGGATGGATGGCTATGAATGAACGCTTGGCGTTTATGGTTAATATCCCCGGAATGATTTACGAATACGAAGGCAAAGATCGGAGTTTTGATGCCATTGTTCCTTCCATACAGTATTGGGTCAAGGATCGTTGGTGGATCAACGGTGGGCTTGGTCTGGCAGTAGATGGACCAGCACTTTATGAAAAAATAAAAGGCGAAGATTGGAATTTTGGCTGTGCGGTAATTGCCAGCACTGGCTATGAAATAGTTCAGCGTAAGAACTTTGCGATGGACCTACAAACGAAGCTACAAATGGGAAGAGCGTTTATGGATAATGACCAATATCGAGATGGCGTGGTCTTTAGCCTTGGTTTAGGCTTCAATTGGTATTAATCATTGGGCTATGTTACAAGTAAAATTCGCTGGCCCAGCTTTATTAATTATTTCCAGTCTACTGGTTATTTTCCACATCCTGGTACTTTCAGGAATTATCCCTTTTGATATCGTGTGGGCTGGAAAGATTAAAACCTACAACGATCTAGTAAAATTAGAATCCACATCTCTGTTTATTTTAAGCCTTTTCATCACCCTGATTGCTTTAAAAATTAAGCTCATTCATTTCAACTTACACCCGACGATTATCAAGTATGGGATGTGGTTCTATTTTACTTTTTTTATTCTAAATACGGTTGGAAACTTAAGTGCTAAGCATCCAATTGAAAAATATGGTTTTGGTTTTCTAACCTTACTGATCGCCTTATTAATCGGTTTTCTAATGATAGGAAGCCAGAAAAAAAATTAACCGTCATGCAAAAAATATTAGTCGCAGGTTCAACAGGTTATTTAGGTAGCCACATCGTTGAGCATTTACAAATACGTCAGATAGCTTTTAAAGCCATTGCTAGAAATGCTAAAAAATTACATCAATTAGGGCTTAAAAAACCTCAAATCATAGAAGCCCAAGTTACAGATCCTATGACCTTATCAGGTTGTTGTGAAGGAATAGACACGGTCATTTCATCCATTGGTATTACCAGACAAAAAGATGGTTTAAGCTATATGGATGTCGACTATCAAGCCAATAAGAACTTACTGGAAGAAGCGAAAAAGAGTGGTGTAAAAAAATTCATTTATATCTCCGTTTTACATGGAGAGTCCCTCACTCATCTTCAGATATGTGCCGCCAAAGAGCGTTTTGTACAAGCGTTAAAGCAATCTGGATTAGATTATTGCATTATTCGTCCAAGTGGATTTTTCTCCGATTTGGCAGAGTTCTATAACATGGCCAAAAAAGGACGCGTCTACCTTTTTGGTAAAGGTCAGACTACTGTTAATCCCATCCACGGCGCAGATCTTGCGAAGGTTTGTGTAGAGGCTATTTCCCAAAATGATAAAGTAATCGAAGTGGGAGGAAAAGAAACGTTTACACATCAAGAAATTGCAAAATTAGCTTTTAAGACCGTCCACAAAAAAGTAAAAATCACCTATGTCCCAGATTGGATAAGAAGAAGCATACTCCGATTGGCTTCCCTATTTATGAGTAAAACCCAATATGGTACTATTGAATTTTTTCTAAATGTCATGACCATCGATATGGCGACCAGCCAATATGGTCATTATTCGCTCCAAGATTTTTTCTTACAGCTACACGAAAAGCAAATATGAGAACCTTCAACAAGCTATTCCCTGCCATAAGGCGACGAAATATAAAACGGTTGCTGCCAATAGGTTTAATTTGGCTCCTGTCCGGCTGGGTATTTCTAGCTGTAGAACTGGCTGCTTATCACAGTCTTAATTCGCTGCCTGAAACGGCCATCAAAATGGATTTTCAACTATTTATTTGGTCTAGCCTTTTCATGGTAGTCGTTGGCTTGTTGACCGGGTTCATTGAATTACGATACCTACAGCAAATGTTTGTAAGCCAAAACTTCTTAACGAGGCTCTTTTATAAAATGCTGGCTTATCTTTTATTATTTGCCATCATCATGGCAATCACTTTTCCCATCGCAGCTAGCTTAGAATTAAATACCTCTATCCTAGATCCTAGGGTTTGGAATAAATTCAAGCATTATTTTACTAGCCTCACACTTTTGAGTACCACCTTACAATTATCGACGGCACTCCTTGTCTCTCTCTTTTATTTTGAAATCAGTGAGTTCATTGGCTTTGGTGTCTTAAGAAATTTCTTCACGGGTAAATACCATCAAGCTATTGAGGAGGAAAGAATATTTATGTTTTTAGATATGAAATCCTCTACTACCATTGCTGAGCAACTGGGCCACGTGGCCTATTTCAAACTATTGAGGGCTTATTATGATAGCTTCACAGCTGCTATTATCCAATATGAAGGGGCCATTTATCAATACGTCGGAGATGAGATAGTACTTTCCTGGAAAGCACAAGGGCATCAGAAAAACCAACGTTGTATTGATTGTTTTTTTGCCTTGAAATCAGCCTTAAGTCAAAATGCGCCCTTTTTCCAAACACAATTTGGCTTGGTTCCAAGTTTTAAAGCAGGAATCCACCTTGGAAAAGTAACCGCAGGTGAAATCGGTGTAATCAAAAAGGATATTCTTTTTTCTGGTGATGTTTTGAATGCAAGTGCCCGCATTCAAAGTTTATGCAATTCTTATGGGGTCGACTTAATTATTTCTGAAGATTTGAAGCGTCAGTTACCATTAATGTCCCTATTCAAATTTGATTTTTTGGGGAAAAGTCTATTGAAAGGTAAAGAAGAAAAAAAGAGCTTATATACTGTCAAGCAAGCTGAATGATTATATCCTCCAAATTAATGAACTACGCTCCTCTTTTCATGCTTTCATACATACGCTCATTGCGTCTCCACCGCATTATTACAATCAATAAACTAGCGACTAAATACATTCCAATCCGGCTAGGATCTAAAAGGCTGGAATAATCTCCATCTCGAAGTGCTCTGAAATTAAAAATAGAGGTCACTGTAAAAAGTAAAAAGAAAAAGATCAAGGTGTTGATAGCCACGTACTTGACCTTACCTAAGGCCCGGGCTTTTTCCCAGGCTTTGATAAATCTATTTTCTCTATTATCCATGTTTTATTTGTTTTGTGGTGGAATGGTTTATTGGTTTCCCTAAATTCAACACCTTTCACTTCGCGAATTCGATACTTGCCTTATTCTAAAAAAGCTCGATGGTATCTCCTGGCTTTAATTTATCAGAATCGCCTTCGGTTTCTTTATTGTCTTGCTTGGCAGCTGCTTGATTCTTTTTAACCACAATTGGTTTAACGCTGATAATTTTAGCTTCTACCAATTTATTCCCAATAGCTTTCCAACCCTTGACATCAATGAATTCGGCAAAATCTAATTCTTCCTCATGGGTTTCCCCACCGGCGCGGTATTTGTACTGTATTTTTGCTTGATCACCAATCACCGCATAAGTCAACTTAGAGCTCTTGTGATCCGTAATAAAGTTAAATTTCTGATCTAGCGACGTTGTTTCTACCTGAAAACGCTTGACCATAGTCCAGCCTTTTGATCCTTCATAATGAATGGCATTGATCACTTGCTGAGGTTCAAATTTCCCGATGTGAACTAGGTCTTTGGGTACAAAGCGTTGATTGAGTTCCATATCTATTTCGGAGATCTCATAGGAGCCATCTTTATAGATAGTCAACAACTGTTCGCCGGTATCAAATTCACCCAACAATTGACCACGCTCATCGGTATTGAGGCGACCACTTACTTCATCCATCCAAACTTTCAAGGCCCCTAAAGTAGACTTTCCAGCTTCTAATAATTTGACACTTCTAACTGGATATTTTGTCAAGATATTACCCTGTGAACTTCGTCCTTTAATGGCAATTTCGGCGAAGTCAAAGTCGAATACTTTCTTCTTAGCCTTACTTCCTTGAGATAATTTAACCTCTACTCGTTCGGCTTCCCCATTCGGGTTAGCAGAGAAATAGAGCAATTTAGATTTGGGATCTCCTTTAGTTAAGTCATAATCTCGGTCACGCGTAACGGCAGTCACTTGAAAACGCTTTACGTAAGTACGCCCACTTTTGGCATCGACATAGACCATGTTATAGGTAGTACGCTCATCCCCTTTTTTCCAAACGGCTACATGAATGATGTCTTTCCCCATGAAGACCTTCTCTGCAATCCGAGACACCTGAAAATGACCATCCTTACGGAAAACAATAATATCATCGATATCAGAGCATTCTCCAATTAGCTCATCTTTTTTGAGTCCCCAGCCAATAAAACCTTCTTTGAAATTAGCGTATAATTTAGCGTTATTCGCAACTACCTGAGTCGCAGCGATGGTATCAAAAGTGGTAATTTCTGTTTTGCGTTCTTTCCCTTCCCCATATTTCTTTAGTAGACGTTGGAAATAAGCTATGGCATATTCCGTAAGGTGGGCGAGGTGATGCTCTACCTCTTTTAATTCTTCTTCAAGTTTGGCGATGTATTCGTCTGCTTTAAAGGAGTTGTATTTTGAAATTCGTTTAATTCGAATTTCCGTTAGTTTCATAATATCCTCCTTCGTAATGTCTCGCATTAAACGCATCCGTTTATCAGAAGCGGATGCTTTTTCTGCTGGTACAGCTACGTATTTTCGCAACTCAATATCTATCACCTCCAATACTTCTTCAAAAGATTCACATTCCTCAATAGCTCGATAAATCCGTTTTTCAATAAAGATTTTTTCAAGGCTGGACATGTGCCACTTCTCCAACAAATCGGCTTTCTGAATTTCTAATTCCTGTCGGAGTAATTCTTTGGTATAATCAGCAGATATTTTTAAGATATCATTTACCGTAAGGAAGTGTGGTTTATCATTAACAATCACACAGGCATTGGGTGATATCGATACCTCACAAGAAGTAAAGGCATACAGAGCATCCTTGGTGAGCTCTGGAGAGACCCCATTGGCCAACTCAATTAACACTTCTACTTTGGCCGCCGTATTATCAATAATACGTTTGATCTTAATTTTTCCTTTATCCGTAGCCTTGATGATGCTATCCTTCAATGATTCTGTGGTCACCGCGTAAGGAAGCTCCGTGATAGAGAGTGTATTTTTATCTACCTGCTCAATCTTCGCTCGGACTTTGACTTTGCCACCACGTTTACCGGCTTGATAATCTGTAACATCAATGGAGCCTCCTGTTTGAAAATCAGGATAGATCTTAAAGCTTTTCCCTTCCAGATGCTTTATAGAAGCTTTGATCAGCTCAATAAAATTATGTGGCAAAATTTTAGTGGACAAACCTACGGCAATCCCTTCTACCCCTTGTGCCAGAAGCAAAGGGAATTTCATGGGTAGCGTGATGGGCTCATTTTTTCGGCCATCGTAAGAAAGTTGCCAGTCTGTAGTATTGGGATTAAAGGCGACTTCCAAGGCAAATTTGGTCAATCGCGCTTCGATGTAACGAGGTGCAGCAGCGTTGTCACCAGTGAATATATTCCCCCAGTTCCCCTGGGTGTCAATCATCAAGTCTTTTTGTCCGACTTTCACCAAGGCGTCTCCAATAGAAGCATCCCCGTGCGGATGGTACTGCATGGTTTGCCCGATGATATTGGCTACCTTATGGTAACGCCCATCATCCATTTGCTTCATGGCGTGAAAGATCCGACGTTGTACTGGTTTTAGGCCATCATTGATCGCCGGAACCGCCCGTTCTAAAATCACGTAAGAGGCATAATCCAAAAAGTAGTCTTCATACATTCCCTTCAAGGTAACAACATGATCATCCTCCTGATCAAGCGTTCCATTAGTCGGCACATCACTCATTAATTCTCAACTGTTTATTAAAGTATATCGATGATTCTAGCGTTTATCCAAACGCCTTCTTGTAAAACTAAGGATAAAAATACGTAATTCCTTTTTTAAAACAAAAAGTTTGCAAAATATTAATGCCTGATCAGGCAGCAAAAGCAGCAGCGGGGGCGTTGCTTATTTAGGAAGACTAAAGTGTCTTTAATATATTGATTTTTGATAAACTAAGGTCGGTAGATGGTCTTAAAGATGGCAAAACAGAGAATAAATCGCTTCTTTTATTGTTAATCTGAGACAAAGAGGTTAATTTGTTGAAATAATTTTAATGCATGAAGATCGCTTTGCCAGCAAATTTTGATGAAAGTAATCTGATTCGTGCCTGTATTCGCAATGAAAAATGGGCACAAAAACTCATCTACGAAGAATTTTATAGTAGTATGTTGGGGGTCTGTTTGCGCTATGCAAACAATGATGAAGATGCATTGGATATTCTACACGAGGGTTTTATCAAAGTCTTTAAATATATCGGTAAATACAAACCTGGTACTTCACTAAGTGCTTGGATCAGGAGAATTATGGTCAATACTGCGATAGACTACTATCGCAAAGCCATCAGAAGACGAACGGAAGATATCACAGAAGCATATCAACTAAGTACCCACGATGCAGATGCCATTAGCCAGTGTAGTGAAAAGGAGATCCTTGCAGCCGTACAGCAATTAAGCCCGGCCTACAGAGCGGTCTTTAACTTATATGTGATCGAAGGTTATTCCCATAAAGAAATAGCGGAATTCCTCAATATAACAGAGTCTACTTCTAGGTCTAACTTAGTTAAAGCCAGAAGCAGACTAAAAGAAATCATTAACAAGAACAACCAGTAAGCAGGAGATAGCAAGACAGAGATGAAAGATGATCAGTTAGACCATATTATTAAAGCAAAGCTGCAAAACCTTCAGGTCGACCAACGACCGATGGACTGGAACGTCTTGGAAGAAAAGCTCAAGCAATCTACCAGCGGTGGCCCCGCCAATGCTGGAGATCAGGAGTTTGATCAAGTCATCTTTGAACGCTTAAACCAATTTTCTGCCTCCGGCCTTCAAAAAGAAAAACATTGGGCACTCTTCGAAAGGCAACTACATCAATTGGCCAATTTCAGGGAACGCCTGCTTCAATACAAGTTAATAGAAGCTATCTTAGTTTCTCTTCTACTTTTACTAACGGTCGAATTGGGTTTCCCAACAGTAAGCCCTACTCCATTCTCTCAACCAACTACGTCCAAAGATCTCCAAGCCATCAATTCAATTACAGATGAAGGCTCTGCGGAAGTAATTGCCTCAACAACAGTTGGCATAGAAAATACTGCAAAAGAAACACAGGCCATAGTATCTAAACAGGCAGACGATAAAGTTATGCTTGATATTAGCCCTAATAGCGGATCGGTAGTTACGAACCAATTAGCACTTACTAATGCTTCAAAGCCTCTTCTTCCAACACCAGTTTTAGCGCAGGATGATGTAGTCGCACAGAAGACGATCACACCAGAGTTAAGTGCGGACCTCAATCTTAAGCAAGCACCAAACGCCTTCGGGCCGCTAGCCCCAATTGAACCCACGCCTTCGTTTTTACTGAACTTGGGTCACCAGCCTAATATGCAGGCTCAAATACAGCCCCTAAAGCGAATGAATGTACAAATCAGTATGTTTGGTGGTGTTGACTACAATGAAGTGATGACTCCTGAGAACTCCGATAAAGAGATCAATGCTTTTGATCGCTATTCTTTAGGATACCGAGGAGGTCTATTATTTGATATGGGTCGTGTGGATGGACGTTTGCGATTGGGAAGTGGCTTAATTTATACTGCTAAACAATATGAAGTTGGTTACCAGTGGATCACCGGCAACTTCCTTAGAAGTGGTGGTTTGACGGCTGAAGCACTTGACAATATCGAATTAAACATCGTTAATTTACCGGTTTTTGCCCGTTATGATGTCATCCAAGGCAAACGATGGTCTGTATTTGCACACGCAGGAGCCGCGGTCCAAGTAGTCACACAAGGTAATTATTATGTGAATTTTCCAAACCTTACGCCACAAGGAGCAAGAATCAATCAGACACCAAGTCGTTATTCTCAAATCGACGATCGCACCGGTGGTTTCCTCGAAGGAGGTTCTTTTAAAGACAATAGTTTCTTTACAGGTAATATGGGCTTAGGCCTGGAACGCCACGTAGCAGATCGCTGGAGTCTATTCATGCAATCTAAATACGAATACAGTATTGGATATTTCTCTGCTGGTTTAGGCCCTACTCAAGATCGCATCAACACCATGTCTTTTGAATCTGGTATTCGAGTGAATCTTAAATAGTTACCATAAGCTAAGTAATTCATCTCTTTTAAGGTTTTGTAAGTTTATTACAAAGCTAATTTCACGGCTATAATATCTATTCTCTCTCGATGGATCAAAGCTTTCAATCTCAGATTGAAGTGTTTTACTCCAGAAGATTGGAAAATGAATAG
>CAXIDD010000066.1:0-13798 GCA_964021975.1 uncultured Saprospirales bacterium
AAAAAGCAACGGACACAGTTGGCATTCTTCAGGCCACGTTCCATTTTCCAGGTAACTACAATTTCATCACCAACGTACTGGTATATTTCACCGCGCGAGTTGATAATCGGAACGGTAGAGTCTTTAAATAGATCTTTTAAAAAGTTGAAATAAGCAGCCTCTCCAAGTTTTTCAGCAATTTGTGTAGAATTGCGGAGGTCTAAGAACATGAATATGCGTTCTTCTCGGGTTGGATGAAAATATTTACCTAAGAGGAAATCCTTTAAAACACCCGGACCATATTTGTCATTAATCAATAAAGCCGCAATGCTGATAAAGGTAATCATCAACCAGAGAAAGAAATTTTTAAGGTAGTCCAAGCTAATCAAATAGCCCCAGATTTCATCTTGTACCGCGGGTGAAAAAAAGCTTTGCTGTAGTTCGTATTTATACAAAAAACCGAAGCCAAAATAGGCTACAATCATAGATATTAAGGTGTATTGTACAAACACCAAAAGCATTGCTTGACCATAAGAATGCTCCCTGAACCATTTTTCCAGGTAGAAAACCATAATACTACCTCCAATTAAACCACCTATGAAAACGCTGATCAAATGAGAGAAGAAATAGCGCCAAAAGGGGAAACTATCAGGTACGTTCCCATGGTTAATCAATACCTCATATTCGAAGAAAAATTCTCCAATAGCAATGATCAACCAAAACATAACGATCCAAGCGAGCTTGGAAAGTTGCATTTGTAAATAAGTTTTAGGTAGGCGATCCATTGCGTCAAATTAGATAAATTTTACTAAATTAAAGCATCTTAACACCAAACATTTAAATAAACCTATATGAAAAAAGCAATTAAAATCTTAGTGTGGACTCTAGGTATTGTGCTCTTACTCATTCTTAGCTTTGTAGCTTTTATAAAGTTTAAATCCTTACCTGACTATCAAACGGTTGAACTTAAAACAGTAAATGTTTCTTCCACACCAACGCAAATCGCTCTGGGTAAAAAATTAGTAGAGTTGAATTGTGCAGGTTGCCATCGCCCAGAAGGTAGACAATTTGTCGGTGGACTCTTTGAAGATATAGCTGCCAATAAAGCATTTGGAGATATTTATGTTCCAAATATTACCAAGGACAAAGAAAGCGGTATCGGGAATTATACAGAAGCAGAGCTATATAGATTGTTTCGTACAGGCGTTAAGAAAAATGGGAAAGTCATGCTTCCGGTAATGCCCCGTTTTGTTCTAATGGCAGATGAAGATATAAATGCTATGATTGCTTATCTGCAATCAGATGATCTCGGAGTGCAAGCTACGGCTACTGATTATCCGAATTATAAACCATCTTTAGTAGCAAAAGGCCTGCTCAGTTTTGTTTTTAAGCCTTATCCTTACCAAGATAATTATCAAGAAAAGCCTGCAATTACGAATACGCTTGCCCATGGTGAGTATTTAGTCAATGCTCAATTGGGTTGCTATATGTGTCACTCCGAAAGCTTGGAGTCATGGGATTTACAAAACCCTAAAAACACCCCTGGTTATTTAGGGGGTGGCACCGCTTTTCCTAATGCTGAATACACAGCTGTTTCTCCTAGTATTCTGATGGATGGAAAATCTGATGTCAGTAAATGGACAGAAGATGCATTCCTTGCTGCAGTTCTGTTTGGTCAAAGAAAAGGAAAGCCCGCGTACTTGAAACCAATGCACCCTTATCCAAGCTTGGATAGCTTAGAGGTACGCAATATCTATGCTTACATTAAGGACTATTCGGAATCTATAGCATCTTCTGATTAGGTACTTGACCGATCTTTGTATTTACAAAATGGATTAAAGCTTGGATAAATGCCGGTTAGTCTAGTTGATTCGGTTTTATAACTACTTTTAGCTGCCTTTTAACTATTTCGATTAGTAAAAGTCTTTGGAAAGATATTAAAGTGAAAAAAATAACTGCGCCCATTACCATTGATGGTCGACTAGAGGAGGCTATTTGGTCGCAGCTAGAATCTGGAGGCCAATTTTGGCAATTTTTCCCTACTGATTCCCTTCGTTCTACTGGTAATACAGAGCTTTACATGGCTTATGATGAGACCAAATTATACATTGGATTAAAGTGTTATACAACCGGCGATGACTATGTAGTCCCGTCACTTAGACGCGACTATAGCTTTCGAGGTAGTGATAATTTTACGATATTCTTTGATACCTTCAAAGACAAGACCAATGCTTTTATCTTTGGTATAAACCCTTATGGGGTGCTTAGAGAAGCCTTGCTTTTTAATGGAGGTGCTGATCCAGGGAGTAATTTTTCTATGTCTTGGGACAACAAGTGGAGCGGTGAAGCCGCCATGTATGATGACTATTGGACGGCAGAAATGGCCATCCCCTTCAAGGCATTACGTTTTAACTCTGGATCTGAGGAATGGTATTTTAATTGTTATCGGAATGATACCCAAATCAATGAAATTAGCAGCTATGCTAGGGTGCCTAGAAACCTTTTTCCCATCAATATGGGATTCATGGGCCGGATGCAATGGGAAGAGCCGCTACAAAAAGCAGGAACTAATTTAGCAGTCATTCCATATATTTCAACGGACTATTTCCAAGATTTTGAGCCGACACCACGCCCAGGGAGTCAAACAGGTTTTTCGGTCGGAGGGGATGCTAAAGTGGCCATATCTTCGGGTTTGAATTTAGACCTTACGGTAAACCCCGATTTTTCACAAGTAGAGGTAGATCAACAAGTTACCAACCTTACCCGCTTTGCAGTTTTATTTCCCGAACGAAGGCAGTTTTTTCTTGAAAACGCAGATTTGTTTAGTGGATTTGGTTTATCCAGGGTTAACCCTTTCTTCTCTAGAAGGATCGGTTTAGATGATAATGGTGCTCCGATTCCCATTCAATTTGGGGCTCGTTTAAGTGGAAAACTAAATGACAACACCAGGATAGGGTTGTTGAATATGCAAACTGGACGCCAAGAAGGAAATGACCTTCCAGGCTTTAATTATTCTGTTGCTGCATTTCAACAAAAGGTATTTGATCGCTCCAATGTTTCCTTTATTATGGTCAATAAACAGGCGGTGAACCCCGATGAAAGCAACGGAGAATTTAATAATTACAATAGGGTAGCCGGCATTGAATACCGCTTGGCTTCAAAAGATAACCGCTGGACAGGGAAGTTCTTTCATCATCAAGTATTTTCACCAGAGAAAAAAGAACATCCCTTCTCTCAAGCCTTACAGTTAGAATACCTGCGTCGTGGGTACCGTTTGGAATGGGCCCATCTTTTTGTTGGACAAGGATTTGATGCAGAAGTGGGGTTTGTACCTCGTAAAGACTATGGCTTAATAAGCCCAGAATTGGAATTGTTTTGGTATCCAACTAACGAGACTTTTAATGAGATTAGTGTCAACGTTGATACACGGATGATCTTCAATGTAGGCAAAGATCCCTTGGCTAGTGATGCTGTACCAGATTGGGGCGTAGCAGAAAAGCAAGCCCAAATAAGTAGTCAATTCCAATTTACTAATTTTACAACAGCTCGGCTGAATGTAGATGTTTCGAGCATTACTTTGCTTAATGATTTTGATCCAACTCGTTTGCAAGAGGACCCTGAAGCGGTACTTCCAGCTGGTAACACCTATAATTATGCTACTTTTGGCCTAGGATATGAAACAGATCGTAGGAAAAATTTCTTCTTTTCCGCTAATCCAGTAATAGGAAATTTATTTAGTGGTTTTCGGGCCGGAGTTAATGGCCAAATGACTTATCGGTTTCAGCCTTACGGTTCTATTTCGATTGATTACGATTACAATCACCTGAAATTTGATGCACCATTCGTTCCGGTTGATATTTTCTTGATTGGCCCAAAATTGGATTTGACCTTTAGCAAAAAGCTCTTCTTAACGGCTTTCTTACAGTACAATAGCCAATTTGATAATCTAAATATCAATACCCGACTACAATGGCGTTACGCACCCGTATCTGACTTTTTTATCGTGTATACCGACAACTATTTGACGGATCCATTCAGTCAGTTTAGTGTGCGCAACCGGGCCATTGTTGCGAAGGTGACTTATTGGTTAAATCTATAGTTATTCATTCCGTATTGATTTAATCGGATTAGCTAGTGCTACTTTTAATGATTTGGTGCCAATAGTCAAAAAGGCAATCAATAAAGTGGCAAAACCAACTAATAAGAAGACCCACCATTGAATGGTAATCCGATATGCAAAGTCTTCTAACCATAGTTGCATACCATACCAAGCAATTGGAATAGCAATCACCAGGGCAAGGGCTACCAGTTTTAAAAAATCTTTGGCCAAAAGTCCTACAATACCAAAGGCACTTGCGCCTAATACTTTGCGTATACCAATCTCTTTGGTGCGTTGGACCACATGGTGAGAAACCAAGCCAAGTAAACCAATACAAGCAATAAATAGTGCAAGCAAAGTGAAAATATTGAAGGCCTGCCCAAAATTGCGTTCTGCCTGGTATAAATCATTAAAAGAATCATCCATAAAATGATATTCATAGGGTAGGTTGGGTACCTGAGATTTGATGGTTTGTTGGATATGAGCTAAAGTGCTTTCCAAGTTTTGAGTGCCAATCTTGATGGCTATTTTTCCATAGGAATTATAACGTTTTCGGATATGCGTGATAAATAGAGGCTCTATATCTAGACTCAGAGTCTGAAAGTGGTAATCCTTCACTACGCCTACCACTTGCCCATCTCTAAATTGTTTACCAACTGCCGATTCCCAACCAATTTTCTTGACTGCGGCTTCATTAAGAATATAAGGTTTGATGGAATCAGCATCTGCTACTTCACCTAATCCACGGCCTTCAATCAAGTCAGTTTCAAAAAGATCTAAATAGTTTGGATCAACATAATTGCGATAGATATAAATATGACTTTTATCCGTATTCCCTTCCCATCTATCCACAATACCCTGATTGGTGGTCGCGATCGGGACTTCATTTCCGAAAGCTACATTTTGAATCTGGGGATGCTTCATTAATTCATTGCGGATAGGGTCCTGATGATCCGTCATAGAAATACGAGAATAGGGTATATAGACAATTTGATCTCTACTAAAACCTAGCTTTTTTTCTTGGACATATTGTAATTGTTGAAAAATGATAAGACTACCCGCTGCTAAAATGATTGCGGCAGTAAATTGTCCAATTACCAGGGAATTCCTCAAAATAGCCCCACTTTTTAATCGGTTTAAAAATTGCCCACTAAAAGCATTTGTTGGCGATACATTTGTAATAAATAAGGCTGGATATAGCCCAGATAATCCAGCTATGAGCAACACGATGCCCATCAAAATTAATAGTTCCTTAGGCTTACTAAATAAAGTAAAGGCCTCTGGTAAGTCTAGTAATTGGCTAAAGCTTGGTATCAAAAAAAGAACAGCTGCAATTGCAAATACCAAACTGATCATCGAAAGAATCATAGTTTCGCTAATTAACTGTGTAACTAGCTGTTTTTTCATAGCTCCCATCACCTTGCGTATACCAACCTCTTTTGCTCTACCTACGGTCCGAGTAATCGTCAAATTCATATAATTGATGTAGGCTAAGAGCAAAATAATTAGGGCAATACAAGCAAATAAATAAAGGTATCGAATATCACTATTGGTGCCTAACTCCATATTGATCTTTGATTTTAAATGGATGTCTTTCACAGGCTGTAAAAAGAACTTGGCCTGGAAAGGAAACGCTGCATAAGCTGGCTCCAAATATTTGTCAAAAACAGACATTCTAGCTTCTAAAGCAGCTGGGGCATAACCTTCTTGCAATCGTAAGTAAGTCCTGTAGTTATTGCTATTCCATTTGTCTAAATCATAATTGTGATTGGGATAGTTTTTATAAGAAGTCATGTATTGAAAAGAGAAGTGCTGATTCTTAGGTAGGTCTTCTATTACACCTCTTACTGTTATGGCCTTTTCGTTGTCAAAGATAAGCGTTTGCCCAATTACATCTACTTTCCCAAATATTTTATTGGCCAAGCTCTTTGTTAAAATGATACTTCCGGGGTCGCTAAGGTATTCATCAACAGCTCCTGCCAGTACTTTTACCTCAAAAATGTCGGTAAAATAAGGATCTGTAAACAGCCCTTGCTCTTGGTAGATCTCTTCCGCAAATCTTAAAGTTTGGTTGTCCATTTCAAAGGAAGTGACCGCTTCCACTTCTGAGAATTCTTCTTTTAATGCGGGGTTCAAAGGTAGGGGAGAGACCGCAAATGCTTCAGAGCCTTGGAAAGCATTGTTTTCTTGTAAGATGGAAACACGGTAAAGCTGATCTACATTAGGGTGGTGCTGGTCATAACTGAGCTTATATTGAATGTAAAAACCAATCAATAAAAAGCAAGTCATAGCAGTAGTCAGGCCAGCAATGTTGATTAGTGTATAAGATTTGTGTTTACTTAATCCACGCACGGCGGTTTTAAGGTAATTAGATAAAATACCAGTGTTGATCATCGGAGTAATTTTAAAAGATTTAATAAAGTCGGGTCGGAAGTGGAGTAGGACTTGCCAATTAAACTGACGATTAGCCTTTTTGAGGTTCTCCGATGCTTGTACGTCGAATAGCTCAAATAGATCCCCTTCAATTTCTTCGAGATAATCTTCTCTGCAAAACCATCTGAGAAATCGTAAAGCTGTTTTGGGTGGTTCCTGGCTCATATTCCAAAAGAAATGTTGGGTATTTTTTGATACATACTGGTGCGAATCTCATATTGACGATCCAGCATTTGTTTGCCAAATGCGGTTATCACGTAGAATTTTTTCCTTCTGCCTCCCCGCTCTTTAGTGATACCACCGAAGCGTGCATCTACGAAGCCTTTCTCGCTCATTCGCTTGAGTGCCACATGTACGGCACTGATATTAATGGATTTGTTGAGCGCCTCCTCAAGGCTATCTTTAATGGAGACGGTTTTAGTACTTATATATACTTAACAAAAGTAAAAGTAATGAATTTAATTCACAATTGTTAAGTAAATATCTGTTCTTTATTGGAAAAATAAAAAAAAGGCACTTTGAATGGATATTCAAAGTGCCTTTTTGATAGGCTAGGAGGCCTGAAAATAAAGTAATAGCTGTTAAATTAGGCAGCATCTATTTGTGCCAATAATTCATTGACTTCATTGCCATACTGCTCATCATAATTTAAATCTTTGGCTTGCATCAAATCGGCTCTAGCCTCATCTAGGTCCCCATTTTTGATGTGTATTTTTGCTCTGTTTTTATAAGCATAACTTTGCTCCGGAGCAAGGTCAAGAGACTTATCTAACCATCGCATTGCCTCTTTCATATCTCCAAGCTCGTACATGACACTTCCTAGATTATTCATGGCCAACATGTTATTGGGGTTCAAATCCAGGGAGCGAGACAATGCTGTTCTGGCGTCCGTATAGGATTCTTTTTGCAGGTGGGCGAAACCAAGGTTGTTATAAATATAAGCTCGGTCCATTTCCCTTAGTTCCGGGTTTTTCAAAAGCAATTCAGAATCATGAATACCTGCTTCTAATCGTTTTAAAGCCATGTGAGCTGTTCCTCGAGTAGAGAGGAAAGATGGCTCTTCTGGATGTAGAGTGAGTACCTTGTCACAACCGTCAATTACGGCCTCAAAATCCCCTAAATGTTCATTGGCTTGAATCACCTTATCAAGGTATTCTACATTTTCAGCATCTAAAGAAATTAAGGTTAAGGCATCTGCTTTTGCTTTTTCAAATTCCTGAGCAGCGATAAGAATCTCAAAACGGTACAGATAGGCCATAGGTGCATCTGGAAATCGATCTATAGCTTGGGTGAAATATTGATAAGCTTCTTGCAATTGGTTTTGCAAATAAAAAGCACTTCCCTTTAAAATCAATCCTTCTTTTAGAAAAGATTGATCCTCATTATTGATTAATTCTTCGGCCACTCTTTCTACTCGCCCATAATTACCAATTTCAAACTGTTCTTGTGCGTATCTTAATCTTTCATGTAAATGCTGACTCATGTCAAAATCTTTTATAATATCTACCAAATTTTTAAAGAGCACCAATTTAAAGATATAATTGGTTTAAGGCCTGTTTTTTGGTGAATAAAGTCTAGTATTAAGGGGGAAAATGTAGTTAATTAGAATTGTTTTAGTAGGTTTTGATTCTTTAAATTTTTAAAAGTATTATTTTCAGCAAAACGATTAAAACTATGGATTTATTTAGCTTAAAAGGAAAGGTTGCACTCGTTACAGGGGGTGCTGGAGTTCTGGGAGGTTCAATGGTAAAAGTATTGGCAGAGGCTGGTTGTAAGGTTGCTGTATTAGAGTATTCAAAAGACAAAGTAGAAGCTTTTGTTCAAGGTCTCACTCAGGCTGGGCATCCAGTCATTGGTTTGGTTGGTAATGTATTAGACAAACCGAGTTTAGAGAATGCTAGAGATCAAGTATTACAGGAATGGGGAACGATTGATATACTGGTCAATTGTGCGGGCGGTAATCAGCCAGGCGCAACGATTCAACCCCACCAGACATTTTTTGATCTATCGCTTGATGATTTAGATAAAGTGATGGCCCTAAACTTAAAAGGAACTATCCTTCCAATTATGGTATTTGGAGAGGTAATGGCAAAAAATAAAAGTGGAAGTATTATTAATATGTCTTCTATGTCGGCTCAGCAGGCACTTACTCGGGTTTTTGGGTATAGTGCTTCTAAAGCAGGAATTGACAATATTACACGATGGCTGGCCGTCGAAATGGCACAAAAATTTGGGGAAGGTATCCGAGTTAATGCGATAGCTCCTGGATTCTTTATTGGCGAGCAGAATCGCCGGCTACTTTTAGAAGAAGATGGTTCTTGGACCCCCAGGGCCGAAACAATAATTAGTCAGACCCCAATGGGACGTTTCGGAGAAGCCGAAGAACTACATGGTGCACTAATTTGGTTGGCTAGTGATGGTGCCAGTTTTGTAACAGGCACCGTAGTAGCTGTTGATGGAGGCTTTGGTGCCTTTTCAGGTGTTTAGACCTATCAATTTTTTTACATAAAAAAATAAAAATGCAACAATTAGAACAGTGTTGGCGCTGGTACGGTCCTGGAGATCCAGTACCTCTTTCTGCCATTCGTCAAGCCGGTGCCACAGGCATTGTAAATGCCCTGCATCACATTCCAAACGGAGCAGTTTGGACCATAGAAGAAATTCAAAAACGCAAAGATGAAATTGAAGCTGCAGGCCTACAATGGTCTGTGGTAGAAAGCCTCCCCGTTAGTGAGGATATCAAAAAACAAACTGGTGACTGGAAGCAACACCTTGAAACGTATAAGGAAAGCTTACGAAACTTGGCCGCTTGCGGCATCAAAATTATTACCTATAATTTTATGCCAATTCTTGATTGGACCCGCACCGATTTAGACTATAGAATGGAGGATGGTTCTACCGCTCTGCGATATGATCAGATTGCTTTCGCCGCATTTGAGCTATTGCTATTGAAGCGACCAGGTGCTCAATCTGATTATTCTCCTGCACAACAGGAGGCTGCCGCTGAGTATTTAACGCAGTTGTCTGATGTAGAAAAGGAGACTTTAGTAAATAATATTATTGCCGGTCTCCCTGGTGCCGAAGAAGGGTATACTTTAGATCAATTTCAGAAGGCTTTAGATGCCTATGCTGATATCGATGAACCAAGATTGCGCCAGAATTTAATTGATTTTCTGAAAGAAGTAGCACCTGTTGCTCAGGAATTAGGCCAAAGTTTAGCAATTCATCCGGATGATCCGCCGTTTCCAATCTTAGGCTTACCTAGGGTTGTCCGTACTGCAGATGATGTAACGCAACTTCTGAAAGCGGTAGATATACCTGCCAATGGTCTTTGTTTTTGCACGGGCTCATTTGGAGTGCGAGCAGATAATAATCTACCTCAAATGGTGAGAACGTTTGGAAATCGCATCCATTTTATTCATCTCAGAAGTACCCAAAGAGATGAAACAGGGAGTTTCCATGAAGCCAATCATTTAGAAGGGAATGCAGATATGTTTGGAGTGATGAAGGCTTTGGTGGAAGTTCAGCAGAACCGATCGGTATCAATTCCAATGCGCCCGGATCATGGTCATAAAATGCTGGATGACCTGACTAAGAAAACAAATCCTGGTTATTCGGCAATAGGTCGCTTGAGAGGTTTGGCAGAATTAAGAGGCTTGGAATTTGGAATTATAGGGATGATGCAAGCGAAGTAGAATTAATTGTCCATTTTGACACTTAAATTACGGCTGTTTTAAACCAATTGGACTAGATTCTAGTTCTATCTTCTCAATTGAAAGCTTTGAATTCTATTTTAAAGGTTTTCTTTGTTGTTGTTTAAAACTATATAAACATCCATAGGACATGGTTTTTGGAAAAAAAGGCGTATTGATTGTTAACTTAGGAACACCAGATTCTCCGAAGGTACCAGCCGTACGCAAATATTTGAAGCAGTTTTTATTAGACTGGCGCGTTATTGATTATTCTTGGCTACCAAGAAATTTATTGGTTCGGGGTATTATTGCGCCCTTCCGTTCTTTTAGCTCCGCCAAATTATATCAACGTTTGTGGACGCCAGAAGGCTCTCCGCTTAAAATTTATGGCGAAGCAGTTGCTGCTGGAGTGCAAGAGCACTTAGGGGATGAATTCATTGTAGAATTGGCGATGCGGTACCAAAGCCCATCCGTTGAATCTGCGATTCAGCGTTTAATGGATCAGCAAGTCAGTGAGATCATTGTGTTTCCAATGTTTCCTCACTATGCTTCGGCCACTACGGGGTCAGTACATGATGAGGTCATGCGTATTTTGCGCAAGCAGCAGGTCATTCCCAATGTCAAAATGATCAATTCTTATTACGATAATGAGGCGATGATTGACATATTTGCGGACAATGCCAAGCAGTTTGATCTGGACAAATACGATCACATTATCTTCAGTTATCACGGTGTGCCACAAAGACAACTGCGCAAGGGTGATCCGGCTAAAAGCCACTGTTTGAAAGTAGAAAATTGTTGTCAAAGCATTGGCATTAACAATCAGTTCTGTTATTCTGCTCAATGTCATGCTACCACCAGAGCTTTGGTAGAAAAGCTAGGGTTGAAGCCAGAAGATTATACGACTTCCTTCCAGTCAAGACTAGGACCAGAGAAGTGGGCTCAACCTTACACCATTGATACGATCGAGCATCAAGCTGAAGCGGGAGCTAAAAAGTTATTGGTTTTTAGTCCTGCCTTTGTATCGGATTGTTTGGAAACTACTATTGAAATTGGTTATGAATACCAAGAGGAGTTTGAAGAAATGGGTGGAGAACAGATTGATCTAGTACCAAGCTTGAATGATGATCCGCGTTGGATTGCAGCGGTTTCAGCGATGGTAAGAAAAGAAGCCGGAATAACTGCATAAGCGAAGGTTTCTGTGTAGAAAAGGGAAGAAGAATATTATGCCATAAAAGAAAGCCGCTTCTGCATCAAACAGAAGCGGCTTTTATATATAATTTTACTAGTACTTTTCTATTTAGAAACTGGCAACAGAAGAAAGACCTTGTGCATTTCTGCGCAATCTTCTAAGGCTGCGTTCTTTAATTTGACGAACTCGCTCTCTACTCACCCCAATACGATCACTAATGTCTTCTAAAGACATGGCTTTCATTCCATTAATACCATAGTACATGGAAATAATTTCAGCCTGACGAGGTTTTAGTGTTTTGAGTAATTGCTCTACCTCAATTTGCTGAGATTCTTTTACAGCCATTTCATGATCTGGAGCTTTTACATTCCGATCCATTAAAACGCCACTTAAAGCAGTTTCAGAATCATCAGAGAGTGGAGCATCTAAAGAGCTGCAACGTAAATTGTACTCTAAACATTTACGTACCATTTCTACTTTAAATTCTGTTACTTCTGCTAACTCTTCTAAAGACGGCTCTCTTTCATTTTTTTGAATGAATTCTTCCTTTTGTTTAACTACTTCAAGGATATTCGCCCGTAGATTTAAAGGAATTCTGATTTTATCAGATTTCTCATTAACAGCTTGTAAGATAGATTGTCTAATCCACCACACAGCATAAGAAATGAACTTGAAGCCTTTAGTTTCATCAAATCGCTTAGCGGCTTTGATGAGACCGATGTTACCTTCATTGATCAAATCGGTTAAAGACATTCCGGTATGTTGGTATTGCTTAGAAACAGATACCACAAAACGCAAGTTATGCCTTACAATGATGTCAAGTGCTTGCTCATCTTTGTTGCGAAGCCTTTTAAATAAGGCTAATTCTTCTTCAGGGGTCAATACATCATACTTGGAAATATCGTTGAGATATTTCTCCAGAGAAAGTTCGTCTCTGGGTGTGATGGAATTGGATATTTTTAAAGCACGCATGGATTATAATTATTTAAATATTTTTAAACTCGATTATTGTTTAGACGCTCTAGGATACAAAAAGTATCAAAATAATGAACAACTATTCTTTTATTCTCAAATAAGCGCCCGCAAAGAACACTATAATTAGTTAAAGTGTTGCTTCGGATCTATTATTTTTTGGTAATAAGCCATTTAGCCTTTTACCTAGATAATAATTTTTGAGGGTGACCTGGACAAAACAGGAAATGTTGTAAACGAAAATCATTTTGCACAGGTAGAGTTAGTAGCGGAGATAAAGCTCGAAAATAGCAGAAAATCGCTCTGCTGGTATTTTATTTAGATAGCTATCTCTTGTACCTAATTGTCCACTGTAATAAGAACGAAGCTTAATGTCATAAAGTTCCCGTCTAAGAGAAAAAAATACGAAAATACATGGATTTTTATGTAAAATCCATGTATTTTCGTTGGCTGCTTATTTATTTCGACTAGAAATAGTGATTTTACCTACCTTATTTTTCAAATAATTTTATTCCGGCTTGTTTAATAGCAGTCTTCATTTGTGGAATGAAAATAGACTGATAGCTTGCAAAATCTTTTTCTAAGGCGCTAATTTTTAAAGTGACCTGCTCTAAGGCATTTTTTTGATTCATAGTAATAGGTACCAGTGGACCTTGTAATTGATACGAAGCAGCCCCTAACATAGAAGCTATGGTATGTGGTTGTCCCAAAATACCTTGAGCCTGACGTCCTTGAATACGTTCCCGGAAGCCATTTAATTTAGCTTCAGTATCCTTAATAATTAAGTTAAACTTATCTTGGCCTGCCACAGCTTTTTTGAAATAAGCCAAGTCTGATTCATAAGTCCTTATTTGATCCATGACTTTGGTGACTCTATCATTACTTTCATCTAAACGATCCAGCCACTTGCTTTTTTCTTCCATTTCAGCTTGACTAATCTTAATTAAGGGGTCCTTAAGTACTTCGATGGAAGTCTTTTGTAAAAGCCCCTGATAAGCTACTTCAACTGTATATTTGCCTGGTACGACACCTTTGCCGCCTCTTGGTTTAGTGGGCTTGGTCGGTTTTGGACTTCGGAAACTTCTTGGTGCATTTCTTTCTAAGCCCCAATTCATCCGATTCAATCCTGGTTTAGCTGGATTGTAGAGTGTACGCACTACTTTACCACTCGCATTTTTGATTGTGATTTTAACCTCGTCCGCAAAATCTGCTTTAGAATTACCAGACCGTTTTTCTTTTAAATAATAAGAAATCAGGGCGCCATATGCTCTATTTTCTCCATTATAATAGCTGTCACCAACTTTTCCAGCTCTATAACCGATCGATTCTCCAATATTAAATAAATAGGCCGGGGCAGGAGTGAAGGCTATTAAACCTTGGTTCATTCCTTTTTTGACACCTTGTTTTGCCATTTCCCGTAAAGGACGGATA
>CAXIDD010000067.1:0-13601 GCA_964021975.1 uncultured Saprospirales bacterium
AATCACTGCATTGCCGGATAGGTCCTGCCGTTGATGGAGGAGTCATTCTTTCTGGTCACACAGATGTAGTTCCCGTAGAAGGACAAGCCTGGGATACAGCTCCTTTTGAATTGACAGAACGTAAAGGCTTGTTGTATGGCCGTGGCTCTGCAGATATGAAAGGCTTTATTGCTTGTTGTTTAGCAGCATTGCCGCAAATGGTAAAAGCGAATTTGCAAAAGCCCATTTACTTTGCTTTTTCTTACGATGAAGAAATTGGATGTTTAGCTGGTCCCGCTCTAGTAGATGCCATAAATGCGTTCTACATTGAAAAGCCTAAATTTGCCATTATTGGAGAGCCTTCTATGCTACAACCTGTAGTTGGTCAAAAAAGTATTGCTATTTACAAAACCAATGTCTATGGATCTGCCGGCCATAGCAGTAGAATCAAAAGAGAAGTCAGTGCCATTCATGAAGTTGCCCGCCTGGTGCTTTGGTTAGAAAACAAAATGGATGCACTGATTGCAGCAGGACAAACAGATGATCGTTTTGAGCCCAATCATACCTCCTTACATTGTGGTGTGATTCAAGGCGGTATTGCACCGAATGTGATTGCAGACCATGCGCACTTTATGTGGGATTGCCGGACGATTCCAATGGATGATGCTGAGCAAATTTACCAGGATTTCTTAGCCTATTGTAAAACCAGAGAAGCGGAGCTGCAAACTATTTTTCCTGGTGCAAAAATTGAGACGGAGGTAGTACATCCAATTGTTCCTTCTTTGGACACCCCCGAACATTTAGAGATCGTTGGTATCATTAAGGAGTTATCCGGTTCTGACCAATTGCAAACTGTATCCTACGCAGCAGAAGCTGGACAATTTGCCAATGGTGGTTTCCAATCCGTTATTTGTGGCCCTGGAGACATTGCTCAAGCACACCGGGCAAATGAATTTATCAGTGTAGAGCAACTGGATAAAGGCGTTCAGTTTATTCACAATATTATTCAATATTCTATTGCCGCTGTGCCTGTTTAGTGGGCATTTAATGATTTGGAGATTTGTCGGTTTATTAAAAGCTATTTGAATTTAGCCTTTGATTGTCAAGTTTACGAAACTAATTTATCAAGGCTTTAAGCATCTCATCATAATCGACTCTCCATTCAGGGTGGACCTTCCAGCGGATATTCTGCCCATCACCTTTTTTCCTGGGGACTATGTGGTAATGCAAGTGAAAGACATCTTGTTGTCCTTCTCGTCCATTACTATTGACTACTTGTAGGTGATGAATACCCAGCTTTTCTTTATACCATTTTGCTAGTTTGCCTACTACCGAAATCACTTCTCTTAGGTCTTCATCTGACACATCGAAGATATTTTCGTAGTGTTTTTTAGGTATGATCAGTGTATGATACCTACTCACTGGATTAATATCTAAAAACGCGTAGACATACTCATTTTCGAAGACCTTCCAAGAAGGAGCTTCTCCTTTGACGATTTTGCAGAAAATGCAATCTTCCATAAGATGATTAGTTTTAATTGTTTTTCAGGATGGTAGTTTTTGGTCTATTCCTATTGCTTTAAAATAACGGCCTCCAATTTTTCCTCAACGATTTCCCCGTTTTTTAAAGAGACAAAATAACTATTGTGATCTTCATCAGTGGAAACTACTTTGAATGGTTTCCCATTTTTGAAAATGATCCCTGCGTTATTATCCATGGCATAACCTGCCTTAAAAATGCCATTCTTGATATTTTTATGGTAAAGCGGACGTCTGTATTCCTCGCTATCGTAATGTGGGCAGTGACTAAATGGTAAAAAACCAAGGCCTTCTACTACACTTAATTCAATCGGTCTGGAATCCGTCGTACCATTTTCAAACCAGCATAGAGAGCCGGCACTACCACCCGCCAAAACAATCCCCTGCTTTAGGGCTTTTTGTAGGACTTTATCGATACCTTGCGCTTTCCAAATCGCCATCATATTGAGCGTATTTCCACCACCAACCAGGATAGCGTCTACACCAAGTAATACTTCCTCAAAGCTTACTTTTTGATTGTAAGAAGAAATCCAAACTTTCTGAACAGAGGGTTCAACTGGTAGATCATGAACTAGATCATAAAAACGAATAATATTACTTTCACTATCGCCAGAAGCGGTTGGCAAATAACAAATCTTGATTTTGTCTTTCCCCGTTAATTGGATAATTTCTTTGATAAAAGCTTTATTCAAACCACTCCCACAAGGAAATATGTATTGGTCTTGAGCAGATGCATTGATCATAAAAAACAGGATTACTATGCTTAGGGTTAATAATTTTTTCATTGGTACTCTGGTTTAAGAATTAGGCTTTAATATAATCATATTCAAAAGAGCGTTGTAATTTATATTTTTATTCAATCATTTTTAACTAACGAGAATTCGTTAGTTAAAAATCGTTATTTTACTCCAAGTTTAAACCTAAAATCTAAGCTATTCAACCATATATGCGAAATCGCTTACGCCTTCCAGTCCTCCTTTTTGCTTTACTGCCTTTCCTGGGGAGTGCTCAGCGGCCGAATTTAATTATTCCTCAAAGTCACTCTATTTACCTAAGTCAAATTCAATTTTCAGAAGATGGAAAATTAATTTATACCACAACTATTGACGGAAGTACAAAAATATGGGACGCTGTTACCGGACACTTGTTCCACACCATTAATGGGAACCCATCTTTCATTGTTCCTTTCACTTTAGATCCTCGAAGTAAAATTTCAGCCATAGGTGGAGAAGATTTTCTTGCTCAAATTTGGGATTTACGAAATGGGGAGCAGGTCAAAGTACTACCTGGTGATTATTCTTTAAGCTTACAATTTGCTATTTCTCCAGATGGCAGCACCTTTTTATATGGTGATGAAACTGGAGTGATAGAAGCTAAAAGCCTTTTGAATGGCCAGCTTTTAGCCACCAAAAAACGACATGCCAAAGAGGTTTTAAAAATAGCCTATTCCAATAATGGAAAATATATCTACAGCCTAGGCGAGAAAGATACCCTAAAGGTATGGCAAGCTCAAAACTGGGAACTGGTAGCACAAATTGGTGGCCTGAAAATAGATGATCTGAATGTACATTTTTTGAATAAGAATGTACAAATCGTATTTGGAGCGCGCTCAGGAAAGGTTTATCTCTGGGATTTTCTAACCCAAAAAATACAAAACTTAGAGGGACACCAAAGCCCTCTAATGAACTTAAACACTTCTGGGAATAGTCAATATGTCTTAAGCAATGATGAAGAGTATACTGCGCGCCTATGGGATTTAAAAAACAAAGAACTGGTCTTCACTATCCAAGACAGCGGCTTAATAAGTACCCAAGTTTCAAAAAATGGGCAATACATGATTGGCGGTTTTGAAAATGGAATCTTAAAATGCTGGAATACCCAAAACCAGCAATTGTTATGGACACAACAAGCACATGATACCGAACTAAATTTGCTTCAATTTTCTCCAGATGGTCAATACCTAATCAGCGGCAGTGCTAATGAAGAAGGGAGCAATGCTGTCTTTCTTTGGGAAGTAAAAAGTGGCAGGCAAGTTCAAAAATTTGATGGCTTCAGTAAAATGGTTGAAAGTCTGGCTATTGCTCCAAATCAACGATATTTGATCGCGGGTCGATCAGATGGTCGTATCCAAATCTGGGACCATGGAAGTGGACAATTACTGCAATCTATACCAGCACACAAAGGAGCTATTAAAAGTATTAATATCTCTACAGATGGGCGTCAATTTATAAGTGCGGGAGATGATCTGGATGTTAAGATTTGGGACCTATCAAATTTTAAACTTTTGCAAGTTTTAAAAGGCCCTGAAAATAGGATTCGAAGTGTCCAATTTTCTCCAGACCAACAAGTGCTGATGAGTATTGGAGGTGACCAACAAGCTTTCGTATGGGATCTCAAAAACAAGGAAACTTTCCGCATTGGGAATCCCCGATCTTCTTACCGTAGTTTTGAATTTTCTCCAGACAGTAAGTTGGTGATTACCACCAGTTTTGATGGTGTAGCACAAATATGGGATCTACAAAACAAGGTATTACTTCGAAGCCTCTCCCACTCTGCCAGCCCCTTAAAGGCAGCGGTTTTTTCACAATCGGGACGTATGGCTATCACCGTAAGTGGAGATGGGACTACAAAGTATTGGGACTTGTCATCAGGAAGAGTTGTAAAAACCATGGCTACTCCAATGGACTTTATGAATATAGCCGTAATCTCCAAAGACCGGACCCTTCTTTATATGTCGGACCAAGATGCAAGGAGTAAAGTTTGGGACCTACAATCCGGTCAATTAAAGTACACTTTCTCTGGACATTCTAAAGAAGTCGTTGATGCAAAACTTTCAAGCGACCAAACTTTATTGATCACAAGCAGCTATGATAATACTCTGAAATATCGAGACTTAAAAACGGGAGAAGAAAAAGGAACACTAGTTTCTTTAGGAGATAAAGATTGGGCATTGACCTCTCCCAATGGCTTATTCGATGCTTCTAATGCAGCTATGAATACCATGCACTACGTCATTAATGACCAAAATCGATGGGAAAGCATTGATATTCAACAGTTAAAAACTCGTTATTACGAACCTGGTTTACTTGCAAAAATAACTGGTTTTTCAAACGAAAGTATACGCCCTGTTAGCGTTTTTGAAGAGGTGGCCCTTTATCCAGAAATTTTAAACTATGAAATAAAAAATGATCAGCTAAAGATCAAAATGAAGCCTAGAAGTGGTGGTTTAGGTAAGCTACCAATATTTATCAATGGCAAAGAAATCATCAGCGATGCGAATCCCTTGCCACGCGGTGAAAACACACAAAGAGCCGAGCAAATTCAATTTGATTTGAAGCCTTATCAAAAATACTTACTCAAACATCCAGACAGCACCAACTATGTCCAGTTTGTAAGCTATAATGAGGGTGGCTGGTTAAAAAGTAAGATCTATCAATTAGCTTATCAATTTGCTCAAGCAAGAGGAAATAATAATAGCTCTAATAATGCCTGGGTAGGTCAATTAGATCCTAAACTCTATGTCGTTTGTATCGGTACTTCAGATTACAATGGGCAGCAACTGGACCTCAAATACGCCGACCAGGATGCCACCTTAATGGCCAGATCAATGGCTACGGTTGGAAGCACCCTATTCTCCAATGGAGATAGCCTTGAAGTACATTGTCTGACTACCGCCGGAGAAGACTCAACCGGCTTAGAAGGTACCACCGTCAACTGGCTCTTTGCTACAAAAAACAACATTCAAGCTACCCTCAAAGGCATACAAAAACGCGCCAAAGCCGAAGATATCCTGATGGTTTATTTCTCTGGCCATGGCGTTACCTATGGCAGCAGCGAACAGAGTCAGTTTCATTACCTTACCCAAGGTATTGGAAGCGAAGATTTAAGTGACGAGGTAGTCCGGAACGCGTATACCATTTCTAGTAATGAATTGACCGCTTGGATCAATGCGGTTCCTGCTTTGAAACAAGTGCTGATTATAGACGCTTGTAGCTCAGGCCAAATCGTCAATAATTTAAGTACGAGTAGTAAATCAACCGCTTCGAGTCAGGTCAGAGCTATAGATCGGATGCAAGACCGGACCGGTATGTTTGTGCTATCGGGTAGTGCTGCTGATAAGGTAAGCTACGAAGCCAGCGCTTATGGCCAAGGTTTATTGACCTACGCACTTTTGCAGGGTATGCGTGGATTAGCAACCCGGAAAACGGTAGGTGGGGATGCCGTAGATGTGATGCAACTTTTTCAATATGCACGGGATGAAGTACCCCGATTAGCTGCTACCATTAGTGGGATACAAGCCCCCATGCTAGGTTTTCCTAACCGGGCCGCCAGTTTTGATATAGGTTTATTAGACGACAACGCAAAAGCAAAATTGCCCTTCACAAGTGCCAAACCGATTATGATCCGCAGCACTTTTTTAAATCAAAATACCATACGAGATGATTTACAATTAAGTAAAAAATTAAACGAAGCTTTCCGAAAAGAAAGCGAAAAAGGCCGTAATGCTAACCTAATTTTTGTTGATGTAGAAAGCTACCCTGAAGCTTATAATTTAGGTGGGTTATATACTCTGGAAAACACCAATATTCAATTGAAGTTAAAGCTGTTACAAGCAGATAAAAGTATTGACATAGAGATTAGAGCTACAGACAATGCAGATCGTTTGGTAAAAATGATTTTACGTGCTGTATATCGAGAGATCAAATAACTTATATCAACAAATCCCGTGCTTCCATTAAACAAAACCCCAATAGGTTTTCTCCTTGCCACAGCGCTGGTGCGCTTGCATTAGGATCATCTTTTACTAGGCCTATTCCCCATACTCGATCCACAGGACTTGCTTCTACTAAGACGCGATTATTGGTATTTAAAAGGAATCTTTTGAGTTCCTCATGTTGAGAAAACTTTAAATAATTACCCTTGGTTACGATCTCACAGCGATTGCTGACCCAAACATCAAAATCAAAGTTTTTCACCTGACGTCCCAGTGCTTTAGCCTTTCCTGGTGTTTCAGCCGTAAGGATTGCTTCGTAGATTTTATAATCTCCAAATAATTGAGCTTTAGAAGCCATCATGTAATGCTCGGCTGTCAGGTAAATTATCCCCTCAGATTCAAAAGGATGACCATCCCACCATTGGCTGAAACAACTGGCCGTAATTTCGTTATTTGGGGCAGGCCGATGGCCCCAGAAGTATAAGTATTTTAGCTTTTGCTTGGTAGCGGTAGCATTGAGTAACCAATCTAAGTTGTATTTCATTGGAGTTTAGGTTTTACTGTAAAGTAATACCTTTTACGCTATGAAATAGTTCCTCAAATACTAGCTTTCTAATTCACTCCACCAAATTTCTTTTGTGGTATCATTAATACTATAAACCTGTCCTAAGCGAGGTAAAATATAGTCTAATCCTTGGGTTTGAGCATGCTTTACAAACCGATCTGCTGGATCTGTCCATAAATGTTGTGCAAGAGAGAATCCAGCCCAATGAACTGGCATCGCTTTCTTGACTTGGGCTTGAAGGGCTGCGTCCACGGACTCTTCCGGGAAGAGATGGATTAAGTGCCACATTTTGTTGTACTGTCCACATTCCATAAAGGCAAAATCAAAAGGGCCTAAGCGCTCCCCTACTGTTTTGAAATGATCTCCGTGGCCACCGTCTCCACTAAACCAAACGTGCGCTTGGTCGGTTTTTAAGGACCATCCGCCCCAAAGGCATTTTGCCCGATCTCTTAATCCACGACCAGAAAAGTGCCTGGTCGGTGTAAACGTGATTTGAATGTTCTCTAAGGTTTGTTGGTCCCACCAATCAAATTCTTGGATTAAACCTGGCTCAACACCCCAACTTTCTAAGTGCCTTTTAACACCCAGTGCGACGCCATATTTTTTGGTCTTACCTTTCAATCTATTAATGCTTGCCCAGTCTAAATGGTCATAATGATCGTGGGTAATGAGCATTAAATCAATTTCAGGAAAGTCATCAATTAAATCTAAGGTGTTTTCAGAAAATCGCTTAATTGGAAATGGAGCAATAGGAGCTGCATTAGGGCCTAGCATGGGATCAATTAGAATAGTCTGTCCATTAATTCTTAATAAAACAACGGAGTGGCCATACCACACAAATTTAGGGCCTCCTTCGTCCGATAGGAATGCCTCTAAATCAAAAGGTTCAACTACTAATTTTTCTTTTGGCGATCGTCCACTGGTATCAATAAATTGTTTGCGCAAGAGTCTGAAAAAATCCAGAAACCCAATATTCATATTGGTTTCTTCCTGATTCAAGAATATACCATTATTCCACTGTGGTGACTGCTCGTATTTTTGGCGATCTTCTTGAGTTATTTTTCCGCCGAACTGTTTTAGAAGCATAAGGTTGTTTGTTGCTTTATGGTTAAAACCAATCGTTTTTGGAAAGCTATTCCCCGAAAACGATTATAAGTCTTTTTAAGCAGGGATAAAATTATTTAAGAAGAAAACATATTCCAGTACGACCAGTTAACTTCGTACTTGCCCGGCTCCTTTCACAATCCATTTATAGCTGGTCAGTTCTTCCAGAGCCATTGGACCACGAGCGTGCATTTTTTGGGTGCTAATCCCTATTTCTGCACCTAGTCCAAACTGACTACCGTCCGTAAAAGCAGTGGACGCATTTGCATATACGACCGCAGCATCAACCGAGTTTAGGTATTGGCTTAAAGTTACAGGATCTTCTGCAATAATAGCTTCACTATGTTTTGAAGAATACTGATCGATATGATCTAAAGCAGTTGCTAGATTAGGTATGGTTTTAACCGACATTTTCATGGCCAAAAACTCCGTACCGAATTCCGTTTCACTAGCTGGATGTAAAAGATTTTTGGGAGCACTGGCTTGTAATTGAGCGTAAGCTGGAGCATCTGCAAAAACTTCGCAACGGTGCTTTTCAAACAGGTCTTTTAAAAGTGCTGGTAAATCTACTAAGCGATCTTGATGAATGAGCAAGGTATCCAGGGCATTGCAAACGCTCACCCTACGAGACTTTGCATTCGTAATAATAGCTTTGCCTTTTTCTAAATCGCCACTTTGATCAAAATATACGTGGACAATACCAGCTCCTGTCTCGATAACGGGCACTTTCGCTTCCTTGCGTACATATTGGATCAGTCCTTGGCCACCTCTGGGAATGATAAGGTCGATATAGGATTCGGCTGCCAGGATTGGGCCTAATGCTTCTCGTTCGGAAGGTGCTAAATAGCAAGCATTTTCTAAATCACAAATACTTAATGCTGCTTTAATCAATTTATGAATGGCAATATTTGAAAAGTGGGCATCTCTACTCCCTTTCAAAACGGAGGCATTGCCTGACTTCAAACAAAGGGCGAACACATCAAAGGTTACATTAGGTCGAGATTCAAAAACGATTCCAATCACGCCCAAAGGAACACGGACTTTGCTTAAGTGTAATCCATTTTCTAATTCCCGCTCTTCTAATTTTTTCCCTAGAGGAGAAGGTAGACCAGCTACTTTTCTCAAATCTGCCACAATCCCCTGAATTCGTTCTTTAGTCAGCAATAACCGGTCGTATTTAAAGTTGCTTGGATCCATCCGATCTAGGTCCTTTTTGTTTTGGGCCAGGATAAAATCAGTTTGTTCCAACGTTAGATCTGCTAGTTTCAAAATGACCTGATCAATTTGCGCCGTATCCAAAGTTTGCAGTCGACGACTCGCTTGTCGGCAATTACTTAATGCCTCTATGATGGCAGTGGTGTCTACAGTTTTAGTTTCCATTTTTTCATTTAAATTTAAGTTGCCTGAAATGTAAAAACACTTTTGTAATATGGTCAAAACGCAACAACTTACTAATTCACTAATTCTCCAATTGGTACTAATAATCTCCGACCAATAGGTGATCATAGTGAATCAAAGGTTTCTGATCTACTTTACCAAGACATTTACTTAACTGTTGGTGATCATACTGGGCAACACCTCTACCAATAAACTCATTAGCCTCATTAAAAATTTCAATTAAGTCTCCTTTTTGGAAAGTTCCTTGGTAGGTCAAGATTCCAACGGGTAAAAGACTATTGACAGTTTGTGGATTTTGTAGAGCCATTTGAGCACCTTGATTAATCAAAACGCGGGCTGGAGCAGATTTTTCGTTAAAAGCGAGCCATTTTTTCAGGTTGGAAACATCGGTTTGCCCCGGAACTTTGGTAAAAGGTATGGGTTCATTTTGGAAAATTTTAGTAACCGTATCTTGGCGTTTCCCATTAGCGATATAGGTTGGAATCCCTAGTTTAGCTACTTTTTGGGCCGTACGGAATTTAGTAGCCATTCCTCCACGACCAAAACTGGATTTATTAGGCGAAATAAACGCCAGGATGGATTCGTCAGAAGGATCAATTTCATTTAAATGCTTGCTTTGTGGATCATCGGGATGCCCTGTATAAATACCGTCTACATTAGTTAGTAAAAAGAGGGCATCTGCAGCAATCATAGAAGCCACCCAAGCTGCTAATTCATCATTATCTGTGAACATAAGCTCATCAATAGAAATCACATCATTTTCGTTGACGATGGGTACAATATCAGGTCTTAAGAGCGCTAAAATACAAGCCTTCATATTCAAGTAATGCTGGCGATCCCGGAAATCTTCTTTGGTAGCCAGCACTTGGGCACAGTGAAGTTGTGCGTTAGAAAAGAAAGTCTGGTAAACGTTCATCAAACGAATCTGCCCAACGGAGGAGAGTAATTGTCGACGTACCACTTTGTTGAGCTGATCCAAATCAGGCAATAAAGATCGCGCAGCTCCTACGGCTCCAGAGGAGACCAATACCACTTCCACCCCATCGGCTTTTAAGCGGGTGATTTGATCTACAAGATTACTGATGATGGTCAGATCCAATCGACCATCGGCTTGAGTCAATACATTGGTCCCTACTTTAATAACGATCTTTTTGTACACGATCACTTTTTTATACTTATGAAAGAGAAGGTCTAGCTAAGTGCTGTTATATCCCCCTAATTTGATCCATTGAATAAACGCAATACAAAGGAAAAGCTTTTTTACAAGCTATAGAAATAAACAGGACTTTGATCCAAAATTAGTAGGCATAGATTATCCTCTTTGCAACTGATAAAAATCATAGTTTTATCTAAGTGAAAGTGCTCAAAAAGCAGGAACTTAGGATAGTATTTTAGAATAAAGTCTATCAAAATCAGACAAATATGCCTAGACCAAAAACTAAAAAAGAACTCCTACATCTAAGTGAAGCTAACTTTCAAAAATTGAATGATTTTATTGATCAATTTTCCCTGGAAGCACAACAACTGGAATTTCCAGCAGGGACAATGAATAGGGACATACGGGATGTTTTGGCACATCTACACGCTTGGCATCTACTTTTTCAAGGCTGGTATGAAGTGGGTATGCAAGGAAACAAGCCAGCGATTCCAGCCGAAGGTTACACCTTCAAAACTACGCCAGCCCTTAATCGGAAAATTTGGGAAGACTATCATACAGTTCCTTTAGCTGAAATCCGTCCAAAACTAGCAGCTTCTCACCGTGATTTGGTAGCCCTAATTAATAGTCATACCAACGATGAACTCTTCGAGAAGAAACGATATAAGTGGACCGGTAGTACTTCTTTGGGGGCCTACTTAATTTCTGCGACCTCTTCGCATTATGATTGGGCTTACAAGTTGATCCGAAAAGCCAAAAAATGATGTTGACGAAAAAATTGCTTCGTAATTTTTTCGTCAGCATTAACGGATTAGACGGTAGACAAAACCTGCGTAAAACACCAGGCCTGGAAAATGATCTACGCCCGTTTGACTATAGTCTTCATTGTAAGTCACACTACGCTCGTTTTCAAAATCCAAGACATTACTTACATTCGCAAAAAGGATCAAATTGGATTTGCGTCCACTGAAAGTTTTATTAATACTCAGACTCACATTCCGATAATTACCCAATTGTAAGTTATTAAAATCACTTCCAAAAATGGGTTCAAAAGCCATTGCTTTGGTATTCCAAAGTCCACTTTCTATTAAGCTAAACCGACGGCCAGGGCGTAAGATGGCCGTCAAGCCAAGATTAAATAGTTTTGGGTTGTTATAAATCGCTGCGGCTTTGATGAAATAGGGATAATCATTCTCTGCCAAGTAAGACAACTCGCCCTCCTGATAACGAACCTTTAAAAAGGTATTGGCCAAGCTCAGGCGTAGGTGCTCTCCAATGAATTGCTCCCCAAATATTTCAATACCGCTGATTAGTCGGTTGGGTTGTAGCACTTCACTTTCATTTTTATGAAACGCGGCTAATTGGACCTGTGTGCTAATAGATTTATATTGATACTCTAATGTAATTTGATCACTTTTCAACAATAAAAACTGGTCATTGAAATAACTGGGATTAGCCAGACTGTTGTAATGTCCTGCACCAAAGAGCACCTTATTCTCTGCATCAATCTCATATTTCAAATTGGCCTGATAGCTCATGTATTTAGGGTTGTTTTGACCCGGTAATGTCAAACGCAATCCTAAGCCCACCGATATTTTTGGTAAAAGCGGTAAACGCAAATAAGTGTACCATTCTGGATGCATCAAATCTATATCCCTAGATTCTAAAACCGTCGGTGATCCCTGCTCCATGGCATAGTAAAACGCTGGGCCTTGCAAATTTCCACGGTAGCGATTTGCTTGGGTTGTGATGCCACTTTGAAGGATCCAATTTTCTGAAAAATAGTGTTTCCAATTAATCGCACCATACAATTGTTGGTCCCTTTCTTGGGTTTGAATATTTTCGAATTGGAAAGCGCTACGACTCCAATCATAACCTAGCGCAAGGCTAAGCCATCCCTTTGATAGTTGTTGTGATAAATTGAGGATATTAAAGTTACGTCTACCGCTATTTTGGGCTAAATTATTGGCATTAAACAATTGAATATTGACCTCCGAGAATTCGTCTACAAAGTATGAATAAAAACGGATGCGCTGTTTTTCGTTCGGTTGAAAAGCTAAGTTAATACCAACATCTTTAGAGCGAAAATCTTGTAAGTTTGGTAAGGAATTTCTATTCACAGCCAGAAATGGTGCGGCTAATTGCCAATTACCATAAGCCTGAAAAAGTCCTTTTTCTCCAAAGCCTTTAGTCATTTGTCCGCCTAAGTTAGCCATTCCCGCAGTTATACGAAAATCACTTAATTCGGATTGACTGGCCGTTTCTAACTCTACGATTCCAGCTGAAGCATTCCCAAAATTCAAGGGCGGGTTACTAGGGTAAACGACTTGTCTATCTAATAGGGCCGTATTAAAAATTGAAAAGAAGCCTACTCCATCCAGCTGCGCATTGCGGACTGGCCGCTCTACGGGCACCCCATTAAGAAAGACTCTACTTCGATTAGGAGCACTGCCTCGGAGTGCGGGATTTGCGGTTTCATCATCGTTGGTGGAGTATGGTAAGGTGGTAATAGCTTTTAAAGGATCTGCGGCGGCGTTGGGATTTAAATAAATCTCTAAAGGTGTCAACTCGATGCTAGAAAACTCCTGTGAGACGTTGCGGCTAGCCTTGATTTCCAAGATATCCAAATCTATACTTTGTCCTGATAATCGAATGACTAGTCCATTTTGAAACTCTTTTATCGCAATTTTTTGGTTCTGGTAACCAATAAAAGAGACCACTAAAGTATCACATGCACCTTCCAATGAGAAACCTCCATCTTCATTGGTGTAGGTTCCCTGATTGGGGTTATTTTGGCAGAATACATTGGCTGCCATAATTGGGATTTGCCTTTGATCTACTACTTTACCTTGGATGGACTGTCCGCTGAGGAAAGTACCAAACAAACAGCAAGTCAGCAATAGTCCTAATTGAGGTCCGTTGGATATCCGAAGTTTTAAACTTCGGATATCATCCATGGAACTTTGGTAAGTTAATAAAGCTTTTGCCATCATCATTAATCGATTAATTTTTCAGCAAGGCTGTTGATCTGATAATCGTCTGGAAACACTTTTTTAGCAGCCTTAAACATAGCTTTGGCATCCTCTTTTCGATCTTCTCTTAGATAATAGCGGATAAGTATTTCGTATGCCGTATTTTTACCCCAG
>CAXIDD010000068.1:0-13586 GCA_964021975.1 uncultured Saprospirales bacterium
GCATATACCGGATCCTCAAAAGTGACTTCATTGACGCCTCTGAGTTCTCCTTTTTCAAAGGTCAAACTAACAGGCTGTGGTTTCTCTTTTTCTAATTGAGAAGGGAAGGCCTCTTCTGGTAGGGCACCATGTGAATTAAGCGTTTCTACACCCCCAACGCTAGTTCCCCAGAGTCCTTGGTTGATAGAATATTTAGCTTTTTCCCAGCTATACTCAATCCCGTTTTTTTGTAAATAATCAATCTCTGCCTGCCGTGAAAGCTGCATATCCCGAATGGGGGTAATGACTTCAAGGTCTTTTCCTAAGATATGAAAAGCTAAGTCGAACCGAACTTGGTCATTACCAGCTCCAGTACTACCATGGGCCACCGCATCTGCACCGATTTCATTGGCATATTGTGCCACTTCCAATGCTTGGAACATCCGCTCGGCACTAACCGAAAGTGGGTAGGTATTATTTTTGAGGATATTGCCGTAAATCAAGTACTTGATACATTGATCATAATAGCGTGGTACTGCATCGACAATTTTATAAGAGCTGGCCCCTAATTCGAAGGCTTTTTTCTCTAGAGCTGCACTTTCGTCCGCATCAAAACCACCCGTATTGACCGTTAGTGCATGAATTTCATATCCTTTTTCTTGAGTTAGGTATTTTACACAAAAAGAGGTATCCAGACCTCCACTGTAAGCCAAAACGACTTTTTTACTTTGCATCTTGAGCATTAATTAAATGTGATAAATCGTGTTTCATTTCTTCTTGAGAAGGTGCCAACATTGCCGTACAGAGACAAAGACGACGTTCGTTGCGCAATAAGATATCATAGTTGGGACAGCTTTTACAGCCTTCCCAAAAAGCATCATCCTGGGTTAATTCAGAAAAGGTAACTGGCTGATAACCTAATTGAGAATTAATCTTCATGACCGCCAGGCTGGTGGTAATACCAAATATTTTTGCCGCTGGAAACTTAGTCCTGGAAAGCTCAAATACTTTTGCTTTCAAACGGCGTGCCAGTCCTTGTTTTCTAAATTCTGGGACAATAATTAGTCCCGAGTTGGCCACATATTTATGGTGGCTCCAAGTTTCGATGTAGCAAAACCCAGCCAATTGATCACCATATAAAGCAATGACACCATTGCCTTTTTTAATCTTTTCAGATATATATTCTGGTTTTCGTTTGGCAATACCGGTACCACGTGCTTTAGCGGATTCATCGTAATTTTTACAGATGTCCTCGGCATAAGAAACATGTTTTGGCTCGGCTACCAAAATGCTTATTTCCATGATTTTTTTAATAAAAAAGTTAATAATACAAACTCATTTTAGCAATGATTCTAATAGAGTTAATTCTTCGGTTGGAAGACTAAAAAGAATTGAGAATATGTATAAGCCTTATTGGCCTACTTGGTAGGAATGATTATGCGCCCCTAAGGGCGACGCTCAAATCGGCGGCGATTAGTGAAAGAAAACCTAGTGGTATTTGAGCTGTTTGTATTCATATAATTAAAACAAATGTAAAGTCTCCTTTTCAACAAAGCAATTATTCATTCATTTATTTTTTCAAAACAGCAACACAATGTTTAAGTATTTACAATTTCAAACCTTAAATTTTATGGGAAATTGCTTATAAAGTTAATTCATTTTAGAGACTACATAAACATGACTAATCATCACATCTGTCTTTGACATTTTATCAAAAAATGGATCCAAGGGAACCATACTTAATGCTTTTAATCGCCCGGGGCGAATTTCTTCTTCCGTAATTGGAATCTCCAATTGTTGATACAAATCTCGATATTGATTAATCCGCCAACGATTTTGAGGTTGAATGGTATTATCGATGCGCTGCCACTCTTTTTCTGAAA
This sequence comes from uncultured Saprospirales bacterium, assembly GCA_964021975.1. Lineage (GTDB taxonomy): Bacteria > Bacteroidota > Bacteroidia > Chitinophagales > Saprospiraceae > DATFKA01. The sequence goes on from CAXIDD010000068.1 coordinate 1,863, forward strand.
ACCGTAAAAAATTATAAATGGTAATACTTTGATCCAAATGGGCAAAATGGTCTGACATATCGATAAAATGAACCATTAAACCTTCTTTTTTTACGATTTGCTTGAACTTTGACAACAAGCGGTTGAGGTCTTTGGGGTAGACATGCTCAAAGGTATTGTTGGAAACCAGTAAATCAAAAGAAGCTGCATTCGCTCTTATTTCAGCTGCATCTCCAATGGTATAGTCAATGTTCAACTGATTTAGTATAGCAGCTAATTCCAGATTTGGTGCTTGTTCCAACAGTTCTTCCAACTTCTTGACTTTATCTTTATCGTAATCCAACACACTTGCTAATTGGCTCGTTTGATGATAGGTTACAAATTTTTCTATGGTCTGAATCAAGCCACGCTTTGACAATAAACCTGCGATATCCACCGTCTTAATAGCGGCTACATCATTCAGAAAAAAAGCAATAGGAATGACTGGATACCAACCTGTCCCTAGTTCAAAAATTTGCTTTTGCACCAAGGTGCCAAGGTATTGATTAGCAAATTTTTGGTGGTGCTTAAAATGGATCAATTTGTCCAAAAAGTAATCATCCGAAAGACGGACGCCTTTAGTGATGTATTTTTGAAAAAGGAAATTGATGCGATGTTTATAGGGTAGAAAGGAAATGGTTTTTTGGACCACAGCTTTCAGAATCCATTTTTTCATTGAAAAGCCATTTGTTGATCTACAAATTTGGTGCTGCAAAATACATGCCTCACTTTACAATTCATAGCATTCACATCTATAATACCAAAACATGCAAAAAACCATTTGGCGTACTTTTTTGACTATCCTTTTACTAGCTTCAATGCTCTTATCAGGCATAGTACTCATTCCACGTACTTATTCTGTCCTAGAATTTGTAGAACGCCCGGAGACTCAATATTGGGACTTACCGACTGGCTCTAGAATTGGCTATACTTTTCGATCGGCTCTGGATACGAACCAATTAGCACCCATTATTTATTTACATGGTGGTCCGGGCGGATTAATTACCGAGGACATCATAGCCTCTTTATTACCATTCAATCAAGCTGGCCATGATCTTTATTTGTATGATCAGATTGGTAGTGGTCACTCAGCTCGACTAGAAAATATTAATGCTTATTCTCCGCAAAGACACGAAGCTGATTTAGCTGCAATTATTGAGCAAATAGATGCTCCAAAAGTCATCTTAATAGGACATTCTTGGGGTGCGGTTCTAGCTACTCGCTATCTAGCTACACATCCAGAACGCCTAGCAAAAGTAATCTTAACAGGTCCTGGCCCTATTTTACCGATCAATCGAGCACTACTTTTTGAAAAAGCACCCGATAGTTTAAACCTTAAAGCACCCACTTTTTCTAATCAACAAGCCAATCAGGATGCCTACAACTTGCGGAGTAAAGCAATTTTATATTATGCCCACTTTTTTGGTAAAAAACTAGCTTCAGATCGTGAAGCAGATGCCTTTTATACCCATCTTAATAATGCTTTGAAAAAATCAACCGTAAGAGATGTATCTAAATTAGAATCTGCCATTGGTGGTGGCGGTTATTATACCCACATCATGACCCTTAAGCAATTGAATCAGGTTAATGATCAGCGAAAAGAACTAAAAAAAAGCCAAGTCCCCGTTTTGATACTGCGAGGTCAATATGATAATCAACCTTGGGGTTATTGTGCCGAATACCTCGAATTACTCCCTAATCTACAGTTCCAAATAGTTAAAAATGCGGGCCATAGTATCGCCAAGGAGCAAACAGATATCTATACCAATAGTATTTTGAATTTTCTCACGCAATAGCGCTAGATATTATTCTGTAACCAAAAACGTAGTTCTACGGTTCTTCTGCCTCCCTTCTTCCGTATCATTAGAGGCGATGGGCGAAGATTCTCCAAAACCACGGTAGGCCAGTCGATCTTCTGAGATGCCGTTCTCAACTAAGAAATCGAAGACTGCTTTTGCACGGTTCCGGGACAAATTCAGGTTGTCCTCTTCGGTACCAATATCATCCGTATGTCCATCAATTCTAATTTTCATAGATGGATTATCTTTGAGTAATCCATATAGTTTATTTAACTCTTTTGTTGAGCTCGGCAACAGTGATGCAGAAGCCGTTTTAAAAAAGATATTCTTGAGTACAACGGGTGCTGGTTCGAACTGTTCTTCCACCAAAGCTACCGGAGTAATCGCTTGTAGTTCGATGTATAGTTGGTATGGATCATTAATAGATTGGCTGTTTTTCAAATCAAAGCTTTCAGAGTGGAAGAGATAGCCCTCTTTTTCTACATTCAAGCCATATTGATTTCCGGCGGCCAAACTGACCATAAATTTACCCTCGAGGTCCGTTTCATTGGTATAAAAAACGGCTGTACTATTGGGATCGAACAATTCGACACTAGCAATTAATGGGTCTTTAGTTTTTGCATCCACAACGGTGGCTTCCAAATAAGTTACGGGATTAGGTCGAGCAGCTTCGTACAATTCAAACTCAAAGATATCAGTAGCTCCTTGATTGGTGTTGGATCGGTTACTGGAGAAGTAAGCTTTTTTCCCATCTAAGCTAACAATTAAAGTAACTTCTTCTCCATTTGTATTGATTGGATAACCTAAGTTCACTGGATCAGACCAAACACCATCACCCATTAAATTAGATTTAAATAGATCTAGACTTCCCATTCCTGGATGACCACTGGATGCAAAGTAAAGGGTACGGCCATCAGCATGAAAGAAAGGGCCTTTTTCATCACCTGAAGTATTGAGTTTAGGCCCTAAATTTTGAGGTTCACTCCACTGCCCATTGCCTTGGTAGTAGGCTACATAGATGTCACTTTTTCCCTGGCCACCAGCACGCGTACTGGCAAAAAACAAGAAATTACCGTTTGCAGAAAGCGAGGGTTGAGAATCCCAAGCTTTAGAATTGATAGCTCTGCCCATATTCATCGGGCGGGTCCAATAATCTTCTTTTTTATAAGAAACATAGAGATCACAACTACCCATACCATCTCTTCGGCCACAAGCTGTAAAAATAATCATACGGCCATCCGAAGACATAGTTTGTGCGCCTTCGTTATCATTGGTATTGACGCCTAGTATCGCCTGACCTTTTTCCCACCGGCCATTAATTTTTTCAGAAAAATACAGATCCTCTTGCCCTTGCCGACGAGCAGTATAAACGAGCTGCTTTCCATTAGCGGTAAAGGAAGGTAAATATTCGGCAAACTCCGTATTGATGGCATCTGATAATCGCTTGGGTTCAAATGGCACTGGGTTATTAATGGCTGCTAAAGCAAATTTGGTATGTGCCAGTAAGTTTTCTGTATTGGTCCTGCGCTGTTCACTTTTCACGACCGTCAAATGTTTCTCCAGGTAGGGAATTGCTTTATCATAATGATCCAATTGGTAATACATATAGCCTAAGGCATAGTATAATCTATTTAAATAATCAGGATTAAGTGCGATGGCTTTCTCATAAGATTGGATCGCTGCTGGATAGTTATTGAGATCAATATAGAGGTCCCCCATTTTGATATAGGAATCAATAAAATTGGGATCTTCTTTATTGGTTTGCAACCAAAAGCGTTGGGCCTCTTCTATATCTTTTGCCTTTAAAGCGGCTTTCCCTTTTTCATAAAACTTCAGGGTCTTTTTACCTGCATTTTTATAATTGGTATAAGACTGTGCATGTATAGGACTACAGCCTAAAGTTACTCCAATTAAAAAGAGTCCAAGGAAGATGGTTTTAAAGAGTGATTGGGGTAAATTTAGTTTCATAAATCATAGCTATTTGAAATACACACTTAAACTAAAGTCTTTCTTAGAAGCTATTTGAATCTAAGATAAGTTTTTGTAGAACCAACAACAAGTCCTATCTTAATAACGAAAAAACGGTACCTTTTCGTTTAAACAAACAGCTTCTTAAGTAATTATTTTAAAGTAATACTCAACATGTCAACTACAATCAAAACCCTTTCTTGCCTAAGTTTAATTTGTTTTTGCCTACTTTCTCTACCGGCACAAGAAAAACGCCTGCCATCTTTTGAAGAAGTACTTTCCGTAAAAGGTACAGGCTTTGCTTCTATTTCCCCGAATGGTCAATACATCGCATATTCTCGCACAAAGACCGATTGGCAGAATAATCGTTACGACTCTGAAATTTGGTTGGCCAAGGCTGGAGAGGAACCTTTTCAATTGACACGTACGGCTAAAGGTAGTTCGAGTAGTTATTTATGGTCGCCAGATAGTAAATGGTTGCTTTTCCGTGCCAATCGAGATGAGAGCACTCAACTCTATGCCATTTCTATAAGAGGTGGTGAGGCACAAAAAGTTAGTCAAATAGAAGGAAACATTGGTCAATTCGATTGGTCTCCTGATGGTACGCAGATTGCCTTTACCATGAGTCCCAAAGAAGATAAAGCAGACAAAGACCGCAAAAAACGCTTTGGAGGCTACGCTGTCGACGATCAGGAGTACAAAATGTCTGGCCTCTATATTATGGATTTTGATCCCAATCAAGCCGATCCTGCCGATTTACCCTGCTACGAAAAAACAGATTCTCTAAAGAAAATCAATTGTATCCAATTACCCGAACCCCAAGTGTTGGTTAAATCAGATTCCTTTACCGTGACTGGATTCAGTTGGTCTCCGGATGGCAAATATATGGCTTATGACAAACAGGATGATCCTTTAAGAAATTCTTGGTTTTCGGCTGATATTGCTTTGCTAGACATGACCACTAAAGAAAGTAAGGATTGGATCACTAATTCTGGTGGTGATTTTGCGGTCGAATGGTCTCCGGATAGTAAGATGCTACTATATAGTGCATCCGCTGATGATTTAGAGGCAGCGTACTACACCAATACTCGACTCTTTACCGCCCCCCTTGATGGTGGTCCACAGAAAGAAGTAGGAAAGACTTTTGATGAAAACATGAACGTCGTGGACTGGAATGAAAAGGGTATCTATTTTGTCGCCTGGCAAAAAACGAAGCGTAAGTTGTACCATCTAGATCCAGTAAAAGATCAATTCAAGGTTGTTTTAGAAAGCCCTGAACGCATCAATTCGGTCAGCTTTAACAAAGATGGTCAACAAATAGCCTTTTTGGCTAATGGCGGGGAGCAGCTAACAGAAGTCTACCGAGCTACGATGTCGGGAATGAAAGTTCAGCAAATCACCGAACATACCCAAGAAATCGCTGATTGGAAAACCTCTAAAAGTGAAATGATTTCCTGGAAAAGTAAAGATGGGGCCACCATCGAAGGCGTGTTGCACAAACCTCAAAATTATGATCCCAATAAGAAATATCCATTACTAGTCATCATTCACGGTGGTCCGACGGGTATTTCTACTACTAAGCCTACCGCATCTTATGTCTATCCAATGCTACAATGGTTGGATAAAGGTGCACTTATTTTAGAGCCCAATTATCGGGGATCGGCAGGTTATGGCCAAGACTTCCGAGAGCTCAATGTACGAAATCTTGGTGTTGGAGATGCTTGGGATGTTCTTTCTGGCGTCGATTATCTAGCAGAAAAAGGGATAATTGACACCGATAAAATGGGCTGTATGGGCTGGAGTCAAGGCGGCTATATTTCTGCCTTTTTAACGACGACTAGCAAACGGTTTAAAGCGATCTCAGTCGGTGCAGGTATTTCCAATTAGATGACTTATTATGTGAATACTGATATTCATCCTTTCACCCGACAATACCTCAAGGCTACTCCTTGGAGTGATGAAGAAGTCTATCGCAAAACTTCTCCAATGACTTACATCAATGATGCAACTACACCTACTTTGATTCAGCACGGTGAATTTGACCAGCGCGTACCCATCGCCAATGCGTATGAGCTCATCCAGGGATTACGCGATCAAGGCGTTGATAATAAATTGATAGTATATAAAGGTTTTGGCCATGGTATCAACAAACCTAAGGAAAGATTGGCCGCCGTATGGCACAATTGGCAATGGTTTAATAAATACATTTGGGGTGAGGAAGTAGAACTACCAGATTAAGATTTTAACCAAGGTTAATCGTAATAAAAGTCTATATCATAAATCATTTTGGTATAGACTTTTATTTTTAATCTAAACCACAACCAATTATCACCACAACTTCCTTAACTTCATTCTAAGTTTCAAAACACAGAATGAGATGCGTACAATTAAAGCTACCTACTACTACCTTTTTTGTCTTTCTATTTTAGTCACTAGCTGCCAGCCAACTCCTTTTGGAGAAGCGGTGGAATATCCAGTGGAAAACATCAATTTAGAAGATGCTTTGGCCATAGATTTAGCCAAAAAAATCAAAGCAGAGGCCAATATCACTGTAGATGATGCCTTTGAAGTGGCACTTTGGGCATCAGACACCTTAGTCCATGATCCGATCGCCATCAGCATCGATCCAGAGGGTCGTATTTTTTATACCCGTGCTTCCCGACAAACCAACTCAGAATTCGATATCCGCGGCCACCGTAACTGGATGACCGCTTCTATTTCCTTTGAAACTGTGGAAGATCGCCGAGACTTCTTAAGAGCTACTTTCACCGCTGACTCTACTGAATCGGAGCGATTTCTGGAAGATATGAATGAGGATGGTGTAAGAGACTGGCGCGATTTAGCGGTAGAAAAAGAACAAGTTTGGTTTGTAGAAGATGCCAGCGGCGATGGTACTGCGGATCATGCTCAGCTTTATCTTAAAGACTTTAATGAAGAAGTTACTGATGTAGCCAATGGCTTAGAATTTCACGATGGCCAGGTTTTTATTGGCGCAGCGCCAGATCTTTGGCGGACTGCTGATACTGATGGAGATGGCATCGCCGATCGGAAAACATCTATTAGCCATGGGTATGCTGTGCATATCGGCTTTAGCGGACACGGTATGTCTGGTGTGAAGGTTGGACCACAAGGCCGTATTTGGTGGGGTATCGGTGATATAGGTGCCAACGTCACCGACCAAACTGGCAAACAATGGGCTTACCCTAACCAAGGTGTGGTGGTCCGTGCAGAACCAGATGGTAGCAACTTTGAAGTATACGCTGCAGGCGTTCGAAATACGCACGAGTTTGTCTTTGACAACTATGGTAATCTCATCACTGAAGACAATGACGGTGACCACCGTGGTGAGCGAGAGCGTTTGGTCTACCTAATTAATGGTTCAGATAGTGGTTGGCGTACCAACTGGCAATTTGGTAAATATACCGACCCTAAGAGTAATCGGTACAAGGTTTGGATCGACGAGCGCATGCACGTGCCACATTGGGAAGGGCAGGCAGCTTATATCTTAGCACCCATCCAAAATTATGTCAATGGTCCTACCGGTATGGTTTACAACCCTGGAACCGCGCTAGGCCCAGAATGGTACAACCACTTTTTCATTGCTGAGTTTAGAGGATCTCCGGCCAGATCACCTATACATGCCTTCACGTTAGAGCCAGACGGCGCAAGTTTCAAATTAAGTTCTACCAAAGAAGTGGTGAATGGTGTCTTACCTACTGGTCTAGACTTTGGTCCCGATGGTGCACTTTATTTTGGCGACTGGATCGATGGTTGGGGTACTAAAAAAGAAGGTCGCATCTGGAAGCTAGATGTTCCTGGTGGCCCTGAACAAGCCATTCGTCAAGAAACTAAAGCTTTAATCCAGGCAGACTTCAGTACCAAAGAGACTCCTGAATTACAAGCACTCCTAGGCCACCAAGATCAACGAGTACGGCAAAAAGCACAATTTACCTTAGCTAAATTATCCAAAAAAGGATTAGATATCTTCTTAGCAACCATCCAAAAAAGTGATAATCAATTGGCTAGAATTCATGCCATGTGGGGCCTTCATCAAATGGCTCGAAAACAACCTGATCTAGCTAAATATTATTTGCCTTATCTGGAAGATCAAGATCAAGAAATCATAGCACAAGCTGCAAAAATGCTAGGAGACCTACGCTATGGAGCAGCTGCCGAGGCAATACTTCCTTTACTGCAACATGAATCACTAAGGGTCCAAATGCTAAGCACGGAAGCCCTAGGTCGGATGGCCGCAAGTACTGCTTTTGAAGGTATCGTTGCACAGATCCGTGAGAATAATGACCAAGACCTTTGGCTACGGCACGCCGGGATGGTTGCATTAGGTAGACTTGGCAACAGTGAAGGACTAGTCGCTTTACATCAGGACCCATCTTTTGCGGTCCGTACAGCTGCTGTCGTAGCACTGCGCCGAATGAAAGACCCTGGTATTGCTGCTTTTCTAAATGATACTGATGAATACATTGTTACCGAAGCCGCTCGCGCTATCAATGATGATCGGAATATCTCCGATGCCCTGCCGGCTTTAGCTTTTTTACTAAAAGAAAATCGTTGGCAAAATGAAGCACTCATTCGACGCATCATTAATGCCAACGTGGAAGTAGGTGAAACGGATAATTGGAAGCTTTTACTGAATTATGCTCAAAATACAGATGCCGCTCCTGCCATGCGTGCCGAAGCCTTAGCAGCACTCAGTAATTGGGCCAATCCAGCCGTTTTTGACCGAGTGGACGGTCGGTTTAGAGGCGAAATGCCAAGAGATGATAGTGCGATGCGTGCTGCTGCAACCCCTGTTTTTGTAAATGCCGTACAAGCACCCGAACAAGCCGTGCAGTTGGCCGCTATCAAAGCCGCGGCTAAATTAGGTTTAAAACAAGTAAATCCTACCTTATTTGATATAGCTAAGAATGCTCAAGAAGCTGAAATTAGAGCGGCTGCTTTAAGTTCACTTAGCGCACTAGAATCTGAGCAGCTAGATGAAGCTTTGGAATTGGCCCTAGCTGATCAAGAGGCAGCCGTACGTTCTCAAGCCTTAGAACTAATACCTGCTTCTAATCTACCTTTGGATAAAGCACTACCACTGTTTGAGGCCATCATGACGGAAGGGACGATTCAAGAACAGCAGGCTACCCTTTCTGCACTAAAAGATTACCAAAACGCTTCAGTTGCCGGCGTACTTTCTGTATTGATGGATAAGATGTCTGATGAAGCTTTAAATCCGGCTATCCAACTTGATCTATTGGAAGCCGTAGCCGCACAAAAAGACGAATCATTGGCTCAAAAGCTAGCGAAGCTGATATACTTACCCAATACCAAGAAGCTTTGATTGGTGGGAATGCGGGACGTGGCAACCAAATCTTTTACAATAATGAAGCGGCGCAATGTGTCCGTTGTCACGCTATCTTTGAAGTAGGTGGTAATGCAGGTCCTGGCTTATTAGGTGTTGGAGAACGATTGAGTCGTGAACAGCTTCTAGAATCAATGGTGGCACCAAGTGCTAGTTATGCTGCTGGATATGGCGTTGTGATCTTAGAAATGAAAGATGGAAGTACCGCCTCTGGAATCGTAATGAACGAAGATGACGAATACATAACCCTAAAAGTTGGTAAAGAAGATATTCAGAAGCTTAGACAAGAAGAGGTTGATACCCGAGAAAATATCCCGTCCAGTATGCCTGTGATGGGAGACTTACTAAGTAAGCGACAACTAAGAGATTTAGTAGCATTCCTAGCTAGTTTGAAAGCAGAGCCAAGCTAGAAGCTATTTGAGGTGACAAAAAATAAGTACTTATTTTTTGTCACGTATAGTAAAAGAAAAAGCACGAATCATTTAATGATTCGTGCTTTTTTAGATTATTTTTTCAGCTATTACTTACTCCTCATCATTGGAGTTATCTTCTTCAGCTGGCGGAGTATCCTTAGCAGATGCTGCTGGCTTTTCCTCAGCAGATTTTACATCCTTAGATTTATCTTCCTTAGCTTTTTTAGCTTCTGATTTTTTCTTTGTGGACTTTTCCTCGACAGCTTGATCAAATGGCTCTCTGGAAAAGGTCAACCCTTTAGGATCCGTGTCAATGTAGATGGTATCTCCAGGTCCAAACTCACCACTAAGTACCATTTTAGACAACTCATTGGTCACTTCTTTTTGTAGTACCCGCTTCATTGGACGTGCACCAAATTGTGGATCGTAACCCAGGCCTGAAAGCAAGTCTTTAGCCGGTTCACTCATCTTCATGGTGATTCCTTGTTTATCGAGCATCTTTTTGACTTTGCGTAAGAGCAACTCCATGATCTGATGAATTTCTTGCCGTGTCAGTGGTAAGAACATAACCTGTTCATCAATCCGATTGAGGAACTCCGGGCGCATGCTCTCTTTCAATAAGTCAAACACTTCTTCTTTGGTTGTCGCCAGGATTTCAGTTCGATGTTTCTCCCCTACTTCTTTCAGGTCTTCGAAGTTTTCCAAGATGATCTCTGCCCCGGTATTCGAAGTCATAATAATGATCGTATTCTTGAAATTGGCAACCCGCCCACGGTTAGCCGTGAATCGACCATCGTCTAATACTTGTAGCAAGATGTTGAAGGTATCCGGGTGTGCCTTTTCAATTTCATCGAGTAAAATAATAGAGTAAGGCTTCCGGCGGACGGCTTCGGTCAATTGGCCACCTTCATCGTAGCCGACGTATCCTGGAGGCGCACCTACCAAACGAGAGACCGCATGACGCTCTTGATATTCACTCATATCTATCCGCGTGATGGCTTTTTCATCATCGAAGAGTACATCTGCCAAGGTTTTGGCTAGCTCTGTTTTACCAACTCCCGTTGGCCCTAAGAAAATAAAGGAACCAATTGGTCTATCCTCATCTTGTAATCCAGCTCTACTTCGCCGGACGGCATCAGATACCGCACGGACCGCTTCTTCTTGACCGATGAGGCGCTGGCCGATCACATTCTCTAAGTTTAGCAGTTTATCTTTTTCAGACTGCGTCATTTTATCCACTGGAATACCCGTCCAGCGAGAGACCACAGCGGCAATATCATTAGCTGCTACTTCTTCGTTAGTGAAGCGCTCTTCTTGTGGTAACTTATTGAGCTTTTCTTCCGCAGCTTTGAGCATGGCCTCTTGCTCCTGCAATTGGCCGTAGCGTATTTTGGCGACCATTTCATAGTCACTATTCCGCTCCGCACGATCCGCCTGCATTTCTAACTCTTCAACGGTCTTTTTAATCCCTTGGATGGTATCTACGATTTCTTTTTCGTTCTTCCAGGTAGCTCGGAGCGAATCCCGCTTTTCTTTCGCATTGGCGATTTGCTCCTCTACTGCTTTGATTGCTTTACCATTACCCTTTTCTCTTTTTAGCGCTTCCCGTTCAATCTCTAACTGGCGCACTTTGCGATCCCATTCATCGATGATTTCTGGCACAGAATCTAACTCCAAACGCAATTTTGCAGCAGATTCATCAATAAGGTCAATGGCTTTGTCTGGGAGGCTACGGTCCGTAATGTAACGATTAGATAGCTCCGCAGCAGCAATTAAAGCACTGTCTAGGATTTCAATTTTGTGGTAAACCTCATAGCGTTCTTGTAGGCCCCGCAAAATAGAGATGGTGTCTTCTACACTTGGTTCTTCGATCAAAACCGTCTGGAAACGACGTACTAGCGCTTTATCTTTTTCAAAATACTTTTGCTATTCATCTAAAGTTGTGGCACCAATGGTCCTCAATTCTCCACGCGCCAAAGCTGGCTTTAAGATGTTAGCGGCATCCATGGCACCGCCACCACCACCAGCACCAATCAAGGTGTGGATCTCATCAATAAACAGAATGATATTGCCATCGGCATTGGTCACCTCTTTGATGACACCTTTTAGGCGTTCTTCGAATTCACCCTTGTATTTTGCACCTGCGATCAGGGCTGCGATA
>CAXIDD010000069.1:0-13512 GCA_964021975.1 uncultured Saprospirales bacterium
GCTCTTTGACTTTCATGACGACATCTCCATTAGTGGTACGACTTTCTCCTTGCAAGATGCTGTTCGGCTTTACACTTCCATTCACATCTCCCACTTTAATTGCGATAAACCGAACGGCACCAAGTGCTGTATTAAAAGATGCTACATTTTTGAGTTCTGGAAAATCTACCTTTAGGGGGTCTACTCCTTCTGGGAACTGAAAATCAGCATCGATAAACCGCCAGGAAGGTGTCCCATTTGGGAATGCTTTATCATTACTCAAAATTATTTTGCGTAAGCGAATCAAATCAATCGTAGAAACACCACCCGAACCATCAATATCCGCTGCGATTAAAGTATATGGTGAGGTAATCGGTTTGACGCCAAGGATATGTTGAGAAATCGCAATAACATCCATGGTAGAAACCCCATTCAAAATATCGTCCGCTTTACTAGGTACCAGCGTAACTTGTGAACCAAATTCTATCCCATTAATGGTGAATCCGCCCTCCACATCTGTCATCGTTGCTAAAGGTTGGTTGTTCATAACTGACACGACCACTTCTTCTACTTCTTTTCCTGTTTGGGTTTGAATATTTCCTGCGATAAAACCCATAGTTGTTTGTGGGCAAATATTATTGTTGTCCTGAATATTTACACCTGTAATACAATAATCGCTATTCCCATTCCTATCCGTAACCCATAATTCAATTTCCTGTCTTCCTATTTCGTCACAAGAAAAAGTAAGAGTTGTTTGTCCCGTTGGAGGTCCAGGTGGGTTATCAATCGCCTTTCGGACACTAAGCGTAATATCTTCTCTTGGATGACACTCATCAAAGGTGCTACTGGCTAGAAATATATTAGCAGAAACCGTGGCCAAGATCTCATCATTTTCACCACGACTTAAGGCAGCTGCGATCCCTTCAATACAGATCGGAGCAGGTGCTTTATCATCTACCACTGTAACATCTACCTCACAGCGACTTAAGTTGCCACAATTATCCAGGGCTGTAAAAGTAACCGTAGTAGTACCAAGTGGATAAACTCCACTTGCATTTGCTCGATCATCAGTTGCAAAATCGGAATCATTGCTAATACTAATACTTGGACTACAATTATCCGTTGCCGTAGCTAAAGGAATATTTAAAGTAGCCATATCACAACTCCCCCCATTAATTCCAACGGTAATATCCTCTGCACAGCTAATGGTTGGAGCTACATCATCGCTTACTTTTAGCGTTTGAGTATAAGTAAACCGACCATCGCTATCCGTGTTTTCATTAAACTGACACCAGTCAATTACCGACCATTGTCTTAGGATCTTATAACAGGCAGGGAAGGAAACATCAAATCGAGTATCCGTAAAAGATTGAGCAGTTATAGAACAAGATTCAAAATCAATTACTGGTCGGTTAAATCCATCTGGCAAGTCTTCGGGTAGAAGGGTAACGCCACATAAATTGGTGTCCACATTCATTGGCCAGGTAATGTTTTCATATTGTAAGGCAATCTCATTCTGAATCGTGATGACCTGCGTACAGGTACCTGTATTGCCAGAGCCATCCGTAGCACTGAACGTTCTAAAAATACTTCCTGTACCACAATCATCGAGTTCTCTAACATCGAGAGAATCTAAAGTGACCATACAAGCTTCTTGTACTATGGGGCTACCAAATATCGATAAATCTCTAGTGCTTTCCCGGCAATCAATCGTTACGGGAGGAGGGCAAGTTAGTACTGGTTTGATTTTATCCTGGACGGTAACTACTCCATCACAATCATTAAAGGTTCCAAATAAATCTCCTCCTGGTGCCATTCTGGTTGGATCAATTCCGCCTTCGCCTGGATCAACCGTAAACACCCTTAAACCAACTGGTACAGCGCTTACTTCTAGATCTTCACAACAAAAGAAGACGAAATCATCATACCATTCCTGAACACCATCCATAGTGGGTGAGTCATCTCCATTCAGTCCAACACATCCATCATCGTCTAGACGTTTGGCTTTATAAAATATTTGGGGGGCACAATTATCTCTACTACCTTCATCAAAGGTAACTGCTCTGGCGATAGCTATCCCACCCTCTACTAGCGAAACAATAACCTGATCATCACAAATTGCATTTGGCGTTTCATTATCAACTACGGTAAAGGAAGTAAAACAACTTTGCATATTATTGGATCCATCAACTGCCGTATACTCAATCGTATATTGCCCAACTTCAATTCCCCCAAATGGACCTATTCCATCTCTTCCAAAGGAAGATTGGGCAAAGAAACTTACATTGTCATCACAGTTGTCATCAATCGTAGGGGATGGTAAAAAGACAACTGCTGTACACTCTCCTACGGAGGTATTTACAATGAAGTCATCTGGACAATCAATAGTAGGTCGTACACCATCTCTAATTAAGATAATTTGTTCGAAAGTATCGGTTGTACCATCGCACCGACGTACGATTAACCATTGGCGAGCGATACGTTGCCCATTACCATTATCAATGGAGGTGGTATCATCTTGGTAAGTAACTACTAAACCACAAATGTCTGTGGTTTGTACTCTTTCCCCATCGATGGTTGGAAAACCTGTATTCTCAGGAGATGCATCTGGATCTTCGCAACCCAATTCAACATTAGCAGGGAAGTCTACATCTGTTAATTCAGGGCGCTCTAAAACGATATTTTGCGTACATCTTGCTTCATTACCAGAACCATCAACTAGTAACCATGACCTCGTAAGGACGAGGACACCCTCATCACAATCATTACCTTGGCTTACAATTTCGTCACTATGAGTCAATACTAGGTTAGCATCACAATTATCAGAAATATCTGGCATTCCAATGGAAGCTACAGAGGTATCTCCTAGACAAGTAATCAAGGCATCTCCACAGTCCAATTTTGGTGATTCATTATCTCTAATTTCTAAAATAGTCGAACAAGAAACACGTGTTTCTTGATCAATAACTACTGCTGTAATATCCGTATCAACATAAGCTGAAAGGTCGATAATTATTTCATTAGTCCCTTGGCTTATAATATTTTCTTCACTATCTCGAAGAATAATGTTTTTATCACCTGGACACTGAGCACCACCATCGGTAAAGACGAGTCCCGGTGTAATTCTAACTTCACAGTTTGCTCCTAAAGGTACCTCTACCCGATCTGAACAAGCTAAGGTACAGGTGGTTTGAGCATTTAGTGAATGTGAAATACTCCCCATCAGGATGAGCCAGAGTAGTACTAAAAGTATTTTGGTTTGGGATGTTGAAAAATACTCCTTTAGATTTGGAGGGCTTATACTCCTCACTACTTCAATTTGTTTTCTCTCGGTTTGCATTTTCCTTTGTTTTAATTTGAGAATACCTAACATGCCTTTTTTGAGGCCAGTACCTTCGACTAAAAAGTACTTGTTTTTTGTGTTGCCACTTTTCCTATACAATTAGAAAAAACCATGCCAAATTCGACTTAATCGAATAGAAGCAATAACAAACCGAGTAATAAAATTGAAAATTAATTAACACAAAAACCTGACAGTCAATTATTTAAAAATAATTAACTATTCAAATATTAATAATAACAAGCGCAGAATAGCTGGGCAAATGGAAAAAGTAAAATAAGCTATTTTCAAGTCGGCCCATTCAAAGTTGGAGGGATTGATACAAATTGCTAAATCGGGATTTTCTATTTTTGAATCTGTAGAATTCGCGGAGAGGAGTACGTGTTGCTTTTTGAGCAACTGTATAAAGTTAAAGCACCAAATGAATTCATTTGATTAGCTTGTATTATGAGGGAGGGTAAAAAACAAAAAACCTCCCTCCAAAAAGCTGGAGAGAGGCTATCCCAAAAACCGATTTAAGTAAAATTTTATCAATTGAAAATTGTAATCTTTACGATGTTGATTAGAATCGTTGCGAATGATTCTATATGCAAAATACAAAAAAAAATGAATAGAGAGGAATCAAAAGGTGGGGGGGAGATATATCTATATTCAATACAAATATAAGTTGAAAATTCCGCTAATAAATACCCTTTTCAGGGTATTTATTAGCGGAAAATGTATATCAAAAAAATAATTTAGTTTAAGAAGCTCGTTGAATTTGGCTATTGAGAATTGTTATTAATGATTAGTCCCTCCAAATCCAAATGCTAAAGTAATTTCATGGGATCCAGAGGTAAATTGTTGAAACTGCTGTGTGGACAAGTCAAAAGTATAGAAGAACCGGAGACCACTGTTTTTATTGTTGCTGTTATTGGTGTTACCAAAATCTGTTCCTAATAGGACACCAATCATATCGATAGAGCGATAACTTAAGCCTGCGACTAAGACATCGCCACCGAATCCAGCTCTAATATTAAAATCAGCTTGGAAAGGTAAATCTTTAACTTGGCGCAACATAATAGAAGGCTCTATATAAAAAGTATTGCCATCTCCTCCTGGAGAAAAACGGTATCCAGCCATCATTTGGTAATAATCCAAAAAAGTACCTTGTTCGGTACCTTCTGTGACGATATCATCTAATCTGGCTTGTACTAGATTCGTCAATGTCAAACCTGCAAAGAGGTGATCTTGATCATTATTAAAATAAAACCGTCCAAATACACCAAAAGAGGCATCAAAATAATTACGGCCATCTACCGCAGACTCAATAATATTATCTCCTAATTCAAAGAGATTTTCAAAAATGGTATTATTCCCAACACTTTCTTGCATGAACTCTGTAGAAAACCCAATACTTAGGGTACTTTTATTAAAGTCACTTAGTGGAAATTTAAAGCCATAATTAACTTTAGCTCTCAAATTATTCAGGCGAGCTGCAGATTCACTAACCAGCCCAACGCCGATACCGAATACCTTACCTAAATTCGTGTTAAAGTGTGCACCAATGGTCTGAGGAGCATCGGCAAAGCCAGTCCACTGTGCTCTGGCATTGAACAGCACCTGAGTTTCTCCGTCAAAGCCTGCATAAGCTGGATTAACTACGATAGGTGCAATATGATAATGAGAAAATATAGTTTGTTGTTGACCATAGGCTTGTATGCCAGCCAGACATATAATAGATAGAAGTATTAACTTTTTCATTTTTAAAATCGGTTTGAGTGTAATGAAAATTACTTGCTGATCTGAAACCAGCAAGTAATAGGAAATATTTTATTCTTGTCGGAGTAAAGTGATCGAACCTTTAGACTGGACGAAGTTTCCGTCCATATCCGTGAACTCTAATACATAGTAATAGGCTCCTTCAGGTAATTGATCACCATTCATTGTAGTTCCCATCCAATTATTTTCATAGTTATCAGCCTCAAAGACCAATTGTCCGATTCGGTTGAAAATCATTAAACGGTTATCACTCATCTCTTCGATACAGTTAATAAAGAACTCATCGTTGAGTCCATCTCCATCTGGCGAAATGACTGAACGAACATCCATACAAGGAAATCTTCTATCCAATACTTCTGCTTGTACTAATTCTGGAGAAGCAGTACAACCTCTAGCATCTGTCACTACTACTGCGTAATCTCCAGGACAAAGGTTGGTTAATTCAGCATCTGCATTACCGGCATTAGAGTTCCAGCGGTACAAATAAGGACCTGTTCCACCGCTTACTACGGCACTTGCGACTCCATTACATCCATCGGTAGCGGGTGTAGTCTCTACTAAAACTTGAATTGGAGCAGGGTCTTGCAGATCAAATCCTTCTTCCATTTGACAATTATTTGCATCTGATACCGTAACGGTATAGCGCCCTTGAATTAGGGAATTGACCGTAGGAGCAGCAATTTGATTACTCCAAGCATAACTGAAGTTTCCGGTGCCACCGGTAGCAACGACTGTAATACTTCCGTTTCGCTCACCAACACAAGAAGGGTCTGTAATAAAGCCAGAAACTTCAATTGGTGCTGGTGCTTGTAAACTTATCGATTCCTGGACCAAACATCCCGCTTCATCCATTACTTCGACGGTATAATCTCCGATACCTAAATTACTGATTGAGGCACCTTCTCCGACTGAATTATCTCCTTGCATCCAAGAATAAACCAATTGTCCCATTCCATTACTGGCATTCACACTCAAGCTACCATCTGTAGCGTCAAAACAGCTAACGCCAAAGCCCCGATAATCTGAATCAATTGCAACAGTAGCAGCTAGTGAAGACTGAGTTCCAACATCAATTGTCTTAGTGATGGTATTCCCGGAAGATTCAGTAACTGTGACGGAATACCTTCCTGCTGTCAAATCTCCAATTGAATCTTGACCAGTAATTGTAACACCATTCGCATCTTGCCAGTTATAGGTATTTTGGCCTGATCCACCTGAAATATTTAGTTTGATACTACCATTTTGATCTCCAACACATTCTACGTTGGCTACCGTTTCTCCAACGGAAAAAGTATTTACAACGATTGGATCTAAAGGAGTAGAACAACCACTAGCGTCTTGTACATTTGGTACATAGGTCCCTGCACACAATCCTATAATATTGAGCCCAGTATTGGGAGAGTTCCATTGGACAGCATAACCAGGTGTCCCTCCAGTAAGTTCAAGCGAAATCTGGCCTGTACAACCTGCTGCTTCTGAATCATGGACAATAGTTAGATTACTGACCGTAATTGGCAGGGTCTCCTCGATCATTACACTTCCTGTTATTGTAGCATTGGTTGCATCAGTTATCACAAAGACAAGTTCACCCGCAGGTAAATTACTCCGTTGGACGATGCCATCGGCAGTACTTAACTGTATGTTGTCTGAGAAAGAAACGCCATAAGGCGCTGCACCACCTGTAATTTCGATACTAGCCGTACCAGTACTTTCTCCATTACAAAGCACATCTACTTTCTCTGTAGAGAAAGCAAGTGGTAATAGCATTACCTCTACATCAAAGCAAGCTTCGCTGGTACATCCAAGTTGGTCTGTAACCGTTACACAATATTCTCCAGCAGTAAGATTAGAAATAGAACTTGTAGTAGCCCCATTACTCCAACGATAAGAATAACCAGGCGTTCCTCCGGCAGGATTTAAAGTAACTGAACCATTATTATTGGTTTCTGTACCTGTCACATTATTGACATCTCCAAGGACAAAAATTAAGCTATTTTCTCCAACGGGGAATTGACCACTAAAGTTATTTCCTAAGGCATCCGTCACCGTTACTGCATAATCTCCCGCGGCTAGATTGTCTATATCTTCCGTAGTAGCATTATTATCCCAGTTGTAGGTGTAAGGTGCCATTCCTCCCGTGATTGCTATATCAATACTACCGGTGCTTGAATTGGCACAAGTATTTGAGATATTGATCTCATCAAAGGCCAATTGCTCCAGTACCATAATACAGCGCTCATCGAAGCAACCAGAAGCATCTGAAACAGTTACACAATATTCTCCGGGAGTAGACAAACCTGTAAGATCCTCGGTATCAGCGGTAAAGCCACCAGGGCCGGTCCATTGGAAGGTTAAAGGAGCAGTTCCGCCAGAAACCGATAAGGATGCTGTCCCATCGTTCCCATTGGTGATGAAACCTGCGTCTAGACTATTGATCACCACCGCCGGATTACTACCGACTTGAATGCTTGTAGTTAGCGTACAATTATTCGCATCTGTGATCGTAACTGGATAATCTCCAGCGTCTAAATTATTTTGTACAGCTACATCTCCGGTCAATCCATTACCCCAGTTATAACTATACGGTCCTGTGCCTCCGGAAGCTATTAAGGTAATACTACCATCTGCAATTCCTGAACAAGTTGCGAGTGTAGTATTATCATCAACTGCTAAAGCAGCGGCTGGTTCTGTTAGAATAATTGTTCTTGTATCGGTACAAAGATTTACATCTGTTACGGTAACTTCATAGGTTCCAGCTGGAAGATTGCTTTGAGAAGCGGTAGCTGCCAGACCGGCATTCCAGGTATACGATAAAGCTCCAGTACCTCCACTCGCCGTAATTTGAATACTACCCGTACTTTCGCCGAAACAAGAAATATTTACAGCCGTAGGATTGTCTATGCTCACAGCTGTAGCAGGCTCCGATACAGTAAATGTCTCTATTAAGGTTTGAGCCGTAGTATTATCTGTTACCGTAACGGTATAACTTCCAGCAGGAAGATTATCTAGGTCTTCTGTTATTGCATTTTGGAAGTCCCAAACATAGGCATAACTACCTGAGCCTCCAGCGATAGAAATATCAATTGCTCCATCATTTCCACCATTACAATTGACGTCTGTAATAATGGCAGGTGAAGACTGAACCAATGGAGGTCCCGTAGTAATACTAACTACACCTGGTACAATTTGATTCGGTATTTCATCCTCATCCACATCGATCACCTCGATGGCTTCTGAATTACTGATGGTAACTGGCGAATTTCCGGACTCTGGTATCGCCGTAAAACACAATTCAAAAAGCGCGGTACCATCTGGCACGGTCACTCCTGCAACTGTTTGGTCGAACCAAGATAAAATAATAGATCCTGGTTGATTATTACCGACCCCGGGCTCTCCAAAAGAACTTGCATTTAATTGATCCAAGGTAATATTCTTGACCGATTCGTACATTAAAACCGTTGGATCATAGGTCATTACAAATTGCATGCCTAGTACTTCATCAAAGTTGTTCACAGACAATGCTACACAAACTTCATCATTTTGCTGCACATTTGGGCTGCTAAAAATAAACTGAAGATCCGTCGTTGGAGCGATCCCATCTATAGAGACGGTACCTGATTCCAGAACAACTGGAATTTGATTATTACTATTATCGGTGACTTCTAGTAATTCTGAGTTTGAAACTTCTACTATTGTGTTGCCACTACCAATCACGGTAAAACAAGCCGAAACAATGGTTGATCCATCTGCTAAGTCAGCACCATTCCCTGTTTGATCAAACCAAGACGCTTTTATTGCTCCTGGTTGATTAGCTCCTTGGCCTGGCGTACCAAAAGAACTTGCATTTAAACCATCTAGGCCAAAATCTCTTAGTTCATCAAACTCTAAAATGGCAGGATCATAGGCTAAAGTAAACTCCAGTCCTGCTATATCGTCAAAATTGTTCACTCTTAAAGGGACACAAACACTTCCTCCTGCCTGCGCAGAAACATTTCCTACTACAAAAGTAAAGTCTGATGTATTGGTTTGGTCAATTGTAACTGTCCCTGGCGTACTTGAAGCCGAGACTAAATTTAATCCTTGGCTTGCTTCTAAACCAGAGAAAGAAACTTGGCTAGTGGTAGCGGAATTAGTTGCTTGAAAACAGGTTTCAAAAATAACGGTACCATTAGGTAGCGTTACATCGTTAGCCCCCATTCCAACCCAAGATAAAGCAATTGCTCCAGGCTGGTTGGCACCTTGTCCAGGTAAACCGAAGGAAGAAGTTGTTAAGTCAACTAGATTTAAATTTTTTATCTCCGTAAAATCTAATGAGTTTGCATCATAAATGATATCTAATTCGAGCCCCGAAAGGTTGGTGAAATCATTAACCGTAACTCCCAAACAGAATTCTTCACCTTGATCAACGGTGGCATTTGGCATAATAACTTCAAAGTCATCATTTCCCCCGTTATTGCCTGTACCTATAGTCACAGTACTGGATTCTACTGTAAGGGTAAGTTGGTTCTGCCCACTGTCTGTGATCTCATCATTAGATAAAGTAATCTCGGAAGTTGCACCTGAAGTAAGTGCCGTGAAACAAAGCTCAAAAAGTAAAGTACCATCTGGTACGGTGGCTCCATTGGTCACCGTGGGTTCTACCCAAAGAAAAGTTAAACTTCCATTATTTGCTGGGCCAAAAGCATTACTGGCTAAACCAGGAATATTCACTGGATCCGGAATAATCGCATTATCAAATCGCAATTCCGAATCATTAAAGTTGATGTTAAACTGCATCCCCAGGATATCTGTAAAGTTAGAGGTTGTAACTGGGATACATACTTGTTGGCCTTGTTGTACGGAGACATCTGCTAAAGAAAGGGTGAAATCACCGGTATTGCCACCGCCATTATTATTTCCCGTACCAACGGTCACCGTGCTTGTTTCTACATTTAGGGTCAATTGATTTTGGCCACTATCTGTAATCTCATCGTTGGATAAGAAGATCTCAGAAGTAACATCATCCACTAATGGTGTGAAACAAAGCTCATAAATCATGGTGCCATCTGCCACAGTAGCGCCATTGGTCACTGTAGGTTCCACCCAAAGGAAGGTTAAACTTCCATTATTTGCAGGACCAAAAGCATTACTCGCCAAACCAGGTATAGGTGCTGGATTTGGGATGGTTGCACCATTAAATTGCAATTCGGTCTCGTCAAAATTAATATTGAATTGCATTCCTAGAATATCCGTGAAATTGGTTACTGTAACTGGAATACAGACTTCTTGCCCTTGCTGTGCGGATACATCTCCTAGTGAAATGGTAAAATCACCTGAGTTACCACTACCATTGTTACCACCACCATTGCCAGATCCTACCGTTACGGTGCTCGTTTCTACCGTTAGTGGAAGTTGGTTTTGGGCACTGTCTGTAATTTCATCTCTTGAGAGAGAGATCGTAGAAGTAACATCATCAACCAAAGCTGTGAAACAGAGCTCAAAAATCACCGTACCATCCGGTACAGTGGCGCCGTTCGTAACAGACGGTTCTACCCATAAAAAGGTAAAGCTACCGTTATTAGCTGGACCGAAAGCATTACTGGCTAAACCAGGTAGTGCTACAGGATTCGACAGTACCTCATTATCAAATTGTAATTGCGTTGGGTCAAAGTCTACATTGAATTGCATGCCAAGGATATCCGTAAAATTGGTCACCGTAACTGGAATACAGACTTGTTGGCCTTGTTGTACAGAGACATCACCTAAACTAATCGTGAAATCCATGAAGGCATTTTCGGAAGAAAGTAGGTCGTCGGATGGGTTGGACTCCATATTACTATACAGAATGGATTTCTTTTCATCGAATCCATTAGCTGTCAAAGAAGTAATACATGTCATGGGAAGTACAACCAATCCAAGGAGGATGGTTAGTATTTTTTTCATTGTACTCGGAAATTGGGATGTTAATAATTATTTTTAATCTTGGACCATTAGCTTTTGTGTCGAAATGAAATCGGCGCTTTGAACAATGACCAAATAGGTACCTGAATTAGGAAAGATAGATCTATCCAATTGTTTGGTATGCCTACCAGCTAGTGCTTGCTCGCTAGACCGGAAAATTTCCTGTCCATTCATTGTGACGACTCTAAAAGTCAAAGTATCGGCTTTTTTAGTAAAAAAATTAAGTTTTGGATTTTCAGTTCTTATGGGGTTAGGACTTATCGATTGTAAATTTAATGCTGCTGGGTTCTCTCGAGTACTACTTACCGTACCAGAAGTCAGTAAAAGTGCGCCATCTATAAACTGGGAATTGATGACGGTAAAGGAGGTATCATAGACTTCACGGACAATTGGGGTATCGGTAAAAGCAACCCTTGATTGACGATTACCAGCTCCTAATAGGTTAAAATATATGCTAAATAAGGTGGTACTATCTGGTAAATCCACTCCGGTTGTTGCGGGATCAAACCATATAAAACGTAAAGCGCCTCTTGCATCTGAAGAGAAGTTATCATTTTCGGAAAAGTTCAAGGCAAAGTCTCCTACTTTGTCAAAATCGAGCACTGTAGAGTCCCAATTAATAGAAAACTGAGCGCCAGTCACTTGCTTAAAATCTCGAACTTTCACAGCGGTAGTATACGTTGATTGGTTCAAATCAATAGTATCCTGAGCAGTAAAAAATACTACTTGTGCAATGGAGGGAAGACTGATACAAATCAAAAAGGAAAGAAGTAATGCTACCTTTTTCATTTTCATGGGATTATTAATGCTAATTCTATAAATATGATCTTAAAACGGTTAGTCGAAGGTAAGGAATTATTTTAAGATAACAGTATTTACTAAAAACAAAAATGGGAGTGACTCTAAAGAATCACTCCCAAATGCTCTCCACCTAAGGTGGATTTATTACTAATGTTCTAATTAACGATTTACAGCGTCAATTACGATCATTTTCTTAGTAGCTGAAAGCTCACCAGCAGTCAAAGTGTAGAAGAATACACCTGCAGATGGAAGATCAGAAGCATTCAAGTTCACTTGGTTGTAACCTTTAGTGAAATCTCCTTCAATCATCTTAACAGTTCTTCCTGCTACATCTTGGATAGTAAGTGTTGCTTCTCCTGCGTTTGGCAAGTTGAATCCGATTACCGTTTCACCCTGGAATGGGTTAGGTGTATTCTGAGTCAAAGAGAAAGCAGCTTCTTGTGCAGTAGCACCAGTGAAGTTCAAGGCAACGTTTAGTTGCTCATCATTCGTGCTGTATGCTTCAGCAGCAGTGTAACGAGAGTTTACCCTCAATGCTTCGCTCAAGTTAACATCAGCAGTAGCGCGGATTCTTAGGC
The DNA here is from genome assembly GCA_964021975.1 of uncultured Saprospirales bacterium. GTDB lineage: Bacteria > Bacteroidota > Bacteroidia > Chitinophagales > Saprospiraceae > DATFKA01. The sequence continues at coordinate 12,400 of CAXIDD010000069.1, forward strand.
TGAATAGGTCTCCAGCAGCTTCTCCGTTGAAAGAAGTAGTAATTACTCCTTCTTTAGAGAATACTCCGAAGTTCTCAGCTTTAGCAGCTCCGTATACTAGATCTACGATCTCTGCATTTTCAACATTCATAGTGAACTGGTAACCAGCTACATCTTTCATGTCAGCAGCAAAAGTAACTACATACTCATTACCAGCAACCATTGATTGCTCAGCAGTATTGATTGCTAATGTACCAGTTGCAGAACGTGCCTCTACAGAAGCAGAGTTGTTTACATCACCTACTTTGATACCTACGAACTGAGCCGTACCATTACCTTCCAAATTATTAATGTTTTTAAGTTCAGGGAAAGTAGCAGCCCAAGGATCAGATGGGTTAGCAAATGTATGTGAAGCATCAACGAATCTCCAGCTAGTATTGTTAGCGAATTCAGTATCGATGTTCAAGATCAATTTACGTAGTTGGATTAAATCCAAAGTAGTAACAGACTTAGAGTTATTTACATCAGCAGCGATCAACTTGTAAGCAGAGTTCAATGGTTGAACACCCAAGATGTGCTTGCTAATCAATACTAAGTCAAATGTAGAAACACCATTCAAGTGGTTCTGATCTTTCTGAGGAGTAACTGTGTAGTCACCACCTAACTGTAGACCATTGAACAAGAAGTTACCAGCAGCATCTGTCATGTACATCATAGAACGTGCACCAGATAGTTGTACTTCAACTCCTTCAACAGTAGCGTTGTTTTCAGTAGCAATTGCACCAGCGATTTGGCCAGGAGCAGGTGTACCACAAGCACCGTTGTTGTCTTGTACTTGTACAAATGTCAAACAGTAATCTGCATTACCTACATTATCTTCAGCGTAAACACGTACCATTACCATTCCGTCATTAACGTCTAGGTCATCACATGTTACTTCTAAACCTCTTACGGTCTCATCCTCGAAAGGACTAACATAAGTGTCATCTCCAAAGTCGGCATCTCTGTAGATAGAGTACGCAGCCTCGATAACCATTGGAGCAGTATTACCTGCTGTACCATCTAGAGTTACCTCTTGACCAGTACCAGAACAATCTCCAATATCAGAAGCGATGAAGTCAGATGCCCATACAG
>CAXIDD010000070.1:0-13450 GCA_964021975.1 uncultured Saprospirales bacterium
AATTGCCACTAATATCGGGAGCCATGAATGAAGAAAAAAAGTACGAACAAATCCAAAGTTACCTCGACGGTAGTTTATCCGCAACGGATAGGCAAGTCTTCGAGCAAGAACTTACCCAAGATCCAGATCTAAAAGCGGACCTGGACTTACATCTCTTATCCAATGATGCGATAGAACTGGTCATTGAAGATAGCCTGCGAGAAGATTTAAAACAGCTGCACCAAGAAAGCAAAAAGGTAAAAGAGCCTACCAAAAAAGGTAAGGTTGTAGGCTTGCGCAGAAGAATGATTTCTTTGAGTATCGCCGCTAGTATCCTCTTAGTTGTCGGTTTCTTTGCCGCCAATTATCAAGCCAATCAATACGACAATCAATCCATTGCCGGTGCACTTTATGAAGATGACCTCTTAACCAGAGTCCGTGGTAGTAATAGTGCTAGTCTATTGCAACAAGGTATGGATTTGTATACACAAGGAAATTATCCAGCATCGATTGAGTTTTTTGATCAAGTCGAAGATCCCAATTTACAAGCGGAAGCAGATTACGCTACAGGACATGCGCATTACAATATAGGAGCATTTCCAGCAGCCGCAGAAAACTTTGCAGCAGCAATTGACAGTGGAGATCCTCGATTTGTAGAAAAATCGGAGTTGTATTATCTTTTGAGTGCCCTGGCAGCAGATCAAACAGATGCCAATCGTTTTAATGAAGTTTTAAACCAAATGCTTGAGAATGAAGAACACTTACACCACCAAGAAGCTCTAAATATTCAGAAAAAATTGAATTCTTTCTGGAGAAATTTCTAAGAAGTTATTAGCGTCTAGAAATAGAGACCCCTTCTGTCAAGAAAGAAATCCCTTGCTGGCCTTCTGTCGAAATCATTACACCCTGCATTACTGGATGCAATTGATTTTGATTGGCGCCCCAACAAACGATAAAATTGGCTCCAGTACCGCCCTCTTGATCATCTTTTTCAATGACGTACTGAACCGATTGCATGGGTTTTAACAACAATACACCCTCTACATACGATCGGACTAAAAGCCCATCATTGTTGTAATAATCAATTTTTTCAAGGAATATACTATCCGTAAGACTGGTGTTCCGGATACTTAAAGTAGCCGTTAAGTCATATTTCATATTACGAGACCCACTGTAAATATCTGAATACACCGGAACATAAACCGTATCTCTAAAGGACGGATCTATTTGGTTTAGATAATAGGCTTTCTCTTCAAATAAATCGGCCCCTTCTAAGGTTTCATTTGGATTTTGTTCTATACAGGCGTTTAAAGTCAACGCAAGAAAAAACAGTAGACATATTTTTTGCATAAAATGGTATATAATTGTTAGAACACTTTATGCGTACATTCGTTCGATTTGGGGTTTACTCACTTTCTGGGATGGATTGCCAAAGTACATTCATGATATACCAACGATCTTCTAATTTAGCTAAGTGGAAGTAGTCTATTCCCCAAGCAGCAGTGAGTTTGGCGGAAGCTGTCCGATCATTAATATCATAAATATCAATTTGCTTAATCGTCTGTCCATTGGCTTGATCTCCGTCTTTGTTCCAGGTAGCTGCTAATTGTCGCAATTCTTCAAAGGTCATATCTAAATTGTCATAGTATTTACCTTCGGCTTCATTGTACCAATAGCCTCTTTTTCGTAGTTCAGGGTGTACGCTCCGTGTAACTCGACTACTATCTACCAGATATAAAGATTCTACATAGTTAAGAATGGCAGATTCTACTGCTTGACGATCTGGGTGTTCGGTCACCAATACGGCATAATCGGATGACTTTTCTGACAAAGTACTTTCAGCCTCAGGAGCCTGACAGGAGACAAATAATAAGGTCAAGATAAGAATTAGATAGTAAGGTGATTGTTGCATTTTCTGGTTTTTAAAATTTACGTGAAAAAACTGTTTTTGGATGATTTATAGCCTAAACTTAGACTTTTTTGAAGAAAACTGAGAATAAATCATTGATATTGAACTATTTGTGCTGCTAACTGGTTTAAATTAATATGATGTATTCCTCTTTTCAATTACAAAGCACCACTTTTCAGAGCAGACACACGCTTTTAGCAAATGCTCAATTTGCTTCTGCTTTATGATGTTTCACCTCTAATTTTTCATACAAAAAATCAAGAATACATAATTCTGATAGCTTGAACAGGGAGTAATCAAGTCTAAATATTCTCGTCGAACTCAAGCACCTTCTTGATTTTTTAGGCTATTTCGAAATTACTTTTACCATTAATTAATACCATTTAATTTAACTCCGCATTTTGGCTGGAGTATAAATTTTTTTTGGTATCAAAAAACTATAATATGCAAAAGCAAGAAATTATTAAAAATGCAATTACCTGGGCTCAAAAGAAAGGATTTAAAGCAATCAAAGCCAATCACCCAGAATTTGAGATCCCTGTACAATATACCAACCCTAACGAAGAAGAAACTTACACTCCAGATATTACCGGGAAAAAACTTGGGTGTAAATCTTACATAGAAATCGCGATGAAAACCGATAATGTTCAAAGAAGAGTGACCAAGTGGAAACTATTAAGCAAGCTATCTGCTATCAAAGGCGGGAAATTATTTTTATTAGCGCCTAGTGGGCACAAAGCCTTTACGGAACGTGTTCTAAAGCAACATAATTTAATGGCTCAAGTTATATCTCTACCTAACCTATAATAAAACTTAAAAAACAACAGTGAACGAAACAATCAATATTAAAATTAATCAATCTGTTGCCATCCTTATTGATGGCAACAACATTGAGCTCAGTTTAAAATCTCTAGTAAAAGATAAAAATGCCTTAGTAGACTTTGATACACTGATTCCAAAGTTGCTCAATGGCCGTGGACTCAATCGGCTGATTTATTTCCGAGAAGGGAAAAGTATTTCAGATAAATTAGCAGATCGCTTATTGAACTATTTCCATGGATCTGTCATGCCTTGCCATAAATCTGCAGACATCCCATTAACCATCAAAGCAACGCAGATTGCACCGAAAGTAGATACCATTATCATTCTTTCAGGGGACTCAGATTATGTAGAGTTGGTGAGGCATTTACGAGGAGAAGGAGTCCGCGTAGAAATTGCCGCCGTTGAAAAAACAACTGCTAAAATAATTATTGAAGAAGCGGATCATTTTACCCCAATTACAGAAGAAGATTGCTATATCCTCAAGAATTATCGTGGGAAACGCGCAAAAGCTGGGGCAAGTAAATAAAAAAACGTCTTTAAAGAAATAATAGGGTTTTCAACACTGATAGTTGAAAACCCTATTTAATTCAATAACGTTCTAAACGTTATATAAAGAAATGGCCATTAGTTGTTTCTAAGAATGCTTCAAAAGGTATTTCTTCTTGTTTAATAAAGCCATGATCGGGTAAGCTTCCTTCAGAAACCATTTCTACTACGGCAGCGATTGAGGCCGCCGTAGTCCAAGAAATAGCTCTCCAATGGTGCCCATCAATCTCGATAGGATGGAAAGCTTTGAAGTATTCATTCCGAAAGAGTTTTTCCCCTTGCCAGCCTTCAACTACAGCATAAACATAAACGACATCCTCTTTTACAGGTGGTTTGGCATTTTTTAAAATTTCTTCCAGCTGCTGCTTATCTTTTTTCATGATTAATTCATACATCAAAAAACGCATTAATTTAGCATGCCCCGGATAGCGGATGGTTTTGTAGTTCAGGGTATCGACTTTGCCCTCAAAGGTTTCACACATGGTACCAAGACCACCAGAAGTAGTGAAGGCTTCAAATTCCTGTCCTTCAATGTTGATGTATTCCAGTCCGTCTAAGGAGGTCATCATTTTGCGTTCTCCGTTGTGAATGGCTTCGGCATCATTGAGGTATTCATTGATGACTCCAGCGGGTGACCAGGTAAATGAATAGGCCATTAAACCATTTGGATAGCGTGGCAGGGCTCCTACGCGCAACTCAATATCTCGGAGCTTGGTAAAGCTTTTGGTTAGATCTGCCCCGATAATACCAATTAAGCCTGGCGCTAGCCCACATTGAGGAGCCATCACGCCCTTAGATGTTTTACTTAGTTCTCGAATAAAATTGGTGGTAGGTACATCCTCTGTCAAGTCAAAGTAGTGTTTGCCTTGATCATAGGCAATTTGAGCAATGTCTTTATTGAGAAAATAAGGTAAAGCCGATACAACAGCATCAAACTCTTTGATGGTTTGCCGCATAAAAGCTAAATCGGTAACGTCTCCGGTAAGTACTTCAAATGGCAGCTCAAAATCATAGTGTGGGGTTTGTTTATCCAGCCCACTAACGATAAATTTCTTGGATAAGAGTACGCCAACTAGTGTCCCTACCTTACCCAGGCCGAGTGTAAGAATTTTTTTCATTTAATTTGGTTAGAGTTTTAAAGATTGCTTCCCAAATCAAAGGAATTTTTATCATTTTTCCTAAAGAATCCAGTAGATAAAAAAAACGGAATTTAGTCCTGTCTTATATTTGGACTAAATTCCGTTTATGATTACTCATTGTATAGAAAAAATCAATTATTAAGGCTTCTTATAAGCAAGACTTTTTAATGCTAAACTCGTAATAATCATTGTTATCCGCAGGAGTCACTAAAATATTAGTCACTTCTAAGATAAAATAATCATCATTGTTTTGCACTAAGAAAATATCGCCAACAGCAACTTTGTCGCTATCTGTGATGGTAAAGCATCTCTAGTATTGATATTAGCAAAGCTAAAACCTTCTACTTGAAGCGCTCCGGGTACTCTTAAAACAGCGTTATTTACCGCACGTATTTTTTGAATCCAATTATTGGGTGCAGAAAGATTAATATCAATCCCTAAATCACGAATCTGAGCATCCGGTGAATTAAACTGTACTGCCTCTCCAGTATAAAGATTAAGACCTCCAAATTGCTGACCATCACGATTGTACACCAAAACTCCCGTATAAGCGGTATCAATAGAATTAACAACTAATACATCCAAGGTGGCGCTGGCAGACAATCCTTCTGAATCGGTTACTTCAATGCGGTAAGCATAGGTATTCGAGTCCGCTTCTTCGGCTACTGTGATATCTAGATCTGCCAAGTAAGACGTAGAGCTAGGAGAGATTTCTGGATTACTAACAAAACCAGTCCTTGCGCCATTGTCATTGAAGTCAAGCCGGCTGGTATCCATCAGGACATCATTTTCATAAACGGCAATGGAGGAGAAGTCAGCCGTTCCTTTAGTTGCATCAATACTTACAGTAAGGGTAGATCCTGATCCCGCTTCTGTAGGCGAACTGGGGCTAAGTATACTGAGCGAAGGAGGCGTCAACTCCACCGTTACGGTGATGGAGGTATTTGCAGTCACTTGAGCTTCATCTCTTACCTGAAAGGTATAGCTATAATTTCCAGGACTAGTAGGCCCTGCAATCGAAATATCTTGAGTAAATCCTTGTTTTTCTGCAGCGGCTAGAATTAATGCAGGATTAGCCGTAAAGGAACTTCCGCTTTGGTAAGTGATGCGCCCTAAGTCAATAGTTTGATTATTCTCCTGAATGGTTAAAAGCTCCAGAGGGTCGTCTCCCGCAGAAACAGATACTCTAAATTGTAAGGTAGCACCAGCTTCTGCAGTTGCGCTGGTACTGATGAAACCTGCGCCATCCAGTAAACGGATACTAGGTGAAAGACCAGGGTCGGTACCTAATGGATCTTCGGTACAGGAAGTCATTAAAAAATTAAGGGTTAAAAGAATAGAGAACAGTAAAAACAGCTGTTTTTTCATGTTGAATTTTTACGTAGGGTTAAGAAAAAAAATATTTTAGTAAACTCTTATTTAGATCAAAAAAATAGAGAAAGTCACATGTAGTAAGTTTATTAAGGTTGGCAGGATTGGCTAATACCAAGGACATAATTGGTGACCACATTAATTTCTTGGGCCGACTCTGCGCCCAGGAATCCTTCAATCATTGAATCGGTCAGTTCTTTTTTTGCTTGAGCAGTGAGCGTTTTAGCAATAGGCATATAGGACCAATGCCAGCGTTCTTCATTATAGCCATTAGGACGTTCGGTGTCTTTTGCAGTATACGGTTGACAAAAACCGTACTCAGCGGCATTGGCTTGTAGCCAATTATAGATTTTAAGTCCTTCGCCACTTTCAAACCACTTATTATTAAAGTTGTTTAAATCAATGTCAGTTCCCCAATGATGACGAGAAGTACTAGGCATAGAGCTATATTCTAAGATTTTTAAAGCTCGATCTTTGGGATTAGGATAAGCTTCTTTTGCGTTCTTCCCATTACTTAATATCCGAGTTCCATTCCACTTCGCTTCCCAGATACCTTTTTGAGACGCAAAATTTCGAGTAGCAGAACGTATGACTAGGTTAACCCCGGCGGCAGCGGCAGCTGTATGCATTTTCTTAAAGGCATCATAGGTAGCCTGGTGTAAATACAGGCCGGCTCTATCTGCATATTTAGTATCAATCACTACAAAAGCAGGATGCTCAGCTGGATTAAATTTGCCCATGACATAACTTAGAGCGAAGGTATCTCCGGGCATTTCTGTTTTTTTAACTTCCTCTCTTAGAGAAGCCTCTTGAATAGGCGGCTCTTCCATTGGAGTTTCAGAACTACAAGCATTAAAAAAGGAACAAAGCACTAGTAAGCAAACGGTTTTGAGTAAAGTCATATCTGTCAGCGTATAGTAGAGAAGGTGAAAAATGGTCTAGTATTCAAATTCCATTTGCTCCGTAGGGAAACCAAATAAAAATTCTGTTTTCACCAATTTGGCCACCTTTGTTGGTACATATTGCTCCCAACCCAGCTCTCCACATTGGATTTGTTTGAGGATTTCTTTCGAAAAGATTTGCAAGTGTTCTAAATGAACATCCTGAACATCTGCAATCTGATGGTTTTCTATCAAGTGCCTCACTAAAAATTTAACACCTTCGGGGATGGGCATGTTCGCTGTGGTCATTAAATCTGCACTACCTTCCTGCATGGCGGGGTAGACATAGATGCGCACATTTTTGGCAAATAACTCACCAAAAGCAGCCAATAAGCGACCATCCATATTTTCGGAATACTTATTATTAATGAGTTCTAATAAAATTTGCACGCCCAATACTATTCCAACTTGTGGAACTTTGAACTCCGAAAAATACTCAATCGTCTTATGTAAAGAAGGATTATTAGTGATCATAACTGTTTGGCCAAGCGCATTCAATAATTTAGCCCGATCCAGGAAATCTTTATAATCTAAATCGCCTTCGGAAGATAAATTGTTTAGGGTCAATTCAGCCATGACAAAAGTCTTACGCTCGTCGATATCATCTTCGTTACGGAACTGCTGATAAGCTTTTTTAAGCATATCCATGTTTACCAAAGTAGGTGGTCTAAAGCTCCCCGGAACAATCAAGATGTTTTTCCGATACAAAAACTCCGAAGCGTGTACATTACGGCCATTGGGGCCAAAAATGGAGACATCTGTCAATCCATGTTTGACCAATAATAAACTTAAAAGCCGATTGTCAGTGCTTTCAAAATCTGGGCCCGTCAGCCGAATCATATCAATTTTAACGCGGCCACGTAAATTGTCAATTAGAGATTCTACCAGTGCTTCTGGGTCTGTATTATAACGAAAGCAGGCATATACTAAATTTACACCCAACACACCAATGGCTTGTGCCTGTAATTGATTACTACGGTCTAGCATTTTTACGTGGATAACCAAATCATTGGGTGCGCCATCTGGAGATAACTGAAACCGAATTCCCAGCCAACCATCGCCTTTGATCGTTCGTGAATAGTTGATGGCTGCCACTGTATCTGCAAAAACAAAGAAGTTGCAATCTGGCCGCTCTTGAGACAAGCGATCATCGATCAACTCATATTCATGATCCAGCATCTTATAAAGTCTCGACTCACAAACGTAACGACCACTTGGCTCTACGCCGTAGATTTGGTCGGAATAGGTTTTGTCATAGGCAGACATCGTTTTTGCGATGGTTCCTGCGGCGGCACCAACCTGAAAGAAATAGCGCGCCACCTCTTGCCCCGCACCAATCTCCGCGAAAGTACCGTAGATGCTTGGATCTAAGTTGAGCTCCAAGGCTTTTTGTTCTGTCTCAAGTAGTTTGCGCATGTTTTGAAGTTTGGGATTTAAAGTAGCCCTCAAATTTACTGTTTTTAAAAGGATTCCAAGTACTTTGTATTACTAATTTTAATCACCCAAGTAGGTAAGCATATCCAAGCTATTTTAAAACCGGTCGGCCGGCATTAAGTAGCATACAAGATCACTTTAAATGATTTGAAGCACACTAATCGTTCAATAAAAAGCACAATTCTGAAAATTCTAAAATTCTGAAAATTCTGATTCAAGCATTAAAGAAGCAGAAATCAAGAACTCCTTTACATTACCTAACGTTTATTAGCACAGTTACTTATATAAGCAATACACCTAGTTTTTTGCTATTTTTGTGAAAATTTTGAAAACGCAGCAACGCAGACAAAATATGTTTCCTAAATATGATGTGATTGTGGTCGGTGCTGGCCACGCAGGAAGTGAGGCAGCCGCAGCAGCGGCCAACATGGGATCCAAAGTACTTTTGGCAACTATGAATATGCAAAACATCGCTCAGATGTCTTGTAATCCGGCTATGGGTGGTGTCGCCAAAGGGCAAATCGTTCGCGAAATTGATGCTTTGGGTGGCTATTCTGGAATCGTTACCGATGAGACGATGATCCAATTCCGAATGTTGAATCAATCTAAAGGTCCGGCCATGTGGAGCCCACGTGCGCAAAGTGACCGCATGCTATTTGCTCGCAAATGGCGCAATTTACTAGAAGCACATCCCAATATCGATTTCTGGCAAGAGATGGTCACGGGGATCATTGTCAAAGATGACCGAGTCTGTGGAGTCCGTACTGGTATGGGAATCGAAATAGAAAGTCATTCGGTTATATTGACCAGTGGTACCTTCTTAAATGGTTTAATTCACATTGGGGAGAAACAGTTTGGTGGAGGTAGAGCTGGCGAGCGAGCAGCAGTAGGCATTACGGAGCAACTGGTTGAACTAGGTTTTGAAGCTGGTCGTATGAAGACAGGTACACCTCCACGAGTGGATGGAAGGTCGCTCAACTTTGATGCCATGGAAGTACAGCCTGGAGATGAAAATCCAAGTAAATTTTCCTTTCTGGAGACCACGCCCTTGGAAAACCAGATTCCTTGTCACATTACTTATACAAACTCAGCAGTTCATGATATTCTAAAAACAGGCTTTGATCGCTCGCCGATGTTTAATGGCCGTATTCGAGGACTTGGACCAAGGTACTGCCCGTCTATTGAGGATAAAATTGATCGTTTTGCAGAGCGGGATCGCCACCAACTTTTTGTAGAACCAGAAGGTAAGGATACCGTTGAAATCTATGTCAATGGCTTTTCCTCATCGTTGCCCGAAGATGTGCAATACAAGGCGATGAAATTAATTCCAGGATTTGAAAACGCGAAAATGTTCCGCCCTGGTTATGCGATTGAATATGATTTCTTCCCACCGACTCAATTGAAAATGAGTTTGGAAACTCGCTTGGTTAAGAATTTATTCTTTGCAGGTCAGATTAATGGAACTACAGGCTACGAAGAAGCGGCTTGCCAAGGTATGATGGCGGGTATCAACGCGCATTTAAAACTTCAAGAGGAAGATCCATTTGTCATCAAGCGTTCGGATGGATACATTGGCGTCTTAATTGATGACTTGGTCAATAAAGGGACCAAGGAGCCTTATCGGATGTTTACTTCTAGAGCTGAATACCGGATTTTATTGCGCCAAGATAATGCGGATATGCGCCTGTCTCCACTTGCCCAGAAATTGGGTATGCAAGGAATGGAAAAACGAATGGCACAGGTTGAAGATAAATTAAGTGGTGTCAAAGCGATTCGTAAGTTTATCAAGAAAGAAAGTATTGGTCCGGATCAAGTGAATGAATTCCTAGCCAGTAAAGGGAGTGCTGCCTTACGGCAAAAGGTAAAGCTGGAAAGTGTCATCTCTCGTCCACATGTGAATTTTTCAGAGCTGCGAACAACGATTCCTGCCTTGGATCAATTTTTAAGTAATTATTCTGAAGAAACCATTCTCTTAGCGGAGGTTGAATTAAAATATTCTGGCTACATTAAGAAGGAAGAGGAAATGGTAGAGAAGATGAACCGTTTGGAGGCGGTAAAACTGAGAGAAAACTTTGATTACCATCAAATAGGTTCTTTATCCGCCGAAGCTCGAGAAAAATTAACGCATATCCGTCCTATGACAATTGGTCAGGCAAGCCGGATTAGTGGCGTTTCTCCAGCTGATATTTCGGTGTTATTGGTCCATATGGGCCGGTAAATAGCTTCTAAGGTTGACGGAAAATAATTATTTACTTTTCGTCATTCCTATTTAATAAAATTATCAACAAAACAATACGATATGTATCCAATCCTTGTTCATGCACACTCTGGCTTACGTTGGCTGGTACTCGTTTTCTTAGTCTTAGCAATCGTTAATGCTGCTCGAAAACAAAACGGGCAGACCGCTTATGGTGCTAGTGATAAAAGAGTCAGCTTATTGGCGCTTATTTTTACACATGTTCAGCTATTATTAGGCTTAGGCTTATATTTTATCAGCCCTAAAGTTGCTTTTACAGCAGAAACGATGGGGAATACGCTGTTGCGTTTTTATACGGTAGAGCATACGAGCTTAATGCTCATCGCTATTATTTTAATTACCATAGGCTACAGCCGTGCCAAGCGTCAGGCTACAGATGCACAGAAATTTAAAACAACTTTCCGTTTTTACCTTATCGGGTTAATCTTGATCTTGGTATCTATTCCTTGGCCATTTAGAGGTTTGGGAGCGGGTTGGTTTTAATTAAAACGAAGGGTTATATATGAAATGAGCCATCCGAATTGAAATTTGGATGGCTCATTTTATTTAAGAAGCTATTTGAATTAGAATAACATCAATAAGCTTTCGCAAAAATAACGCGTCTATTCGAAGGCTTTCCAGAATAAACACATTTGCCTGCTTCTTCTGGTGCATCATTAGGAATACAACGGATAGTCGCTTTGGTTAATTCTTTGATTTTAGCTTCAGTTTCGTCCGTTCCATCCCAATGAGCGGAGATAAAACCAGGAATGTCTTGCTCGATCACTGATTTAAAGTCATCGAAGTTATCAACTTCAGTGGTATGGTCTGCTCTGAACTTTAGGGCACGATTGAATAAGTTGTCCTGAATGTCTACCAACAATTGTGCTACATACTCCGCGATTCCATCCATAGGAACAAAAGTCTTCTCTTTGGTATCCCGACGAGCAACTTCTACCACTCCTTTGGCTAGATCTCTTTTTCCGATACCGATCCGCACTGGAATCCCCTTAAGTTCGTGTTCAGCGAATTTAAAGCCTGGCCGCTTTTTCTTATCCATATCATACTTGACGCTAACACCTTTTGCACGCAGGGACTGCATGATTTTCTCAGCTGCTTCATCAATTTCGGCGTTTGGTTTTGGGATTGGAACCAAAACGACTTGGGTAGGCGCCAATTTTGGTGGAATAATTAGACCTTGATCATCCGAGTGAGTCATGATCAGTCCACCCATCAGGCGAGTAGAAACGCCCCAAGATGTTGCCCAGACATATTCTTCTTTATTGTTTTCATTCAAGTATTTTACATCAAAGGCTTTAGCAAAATTCTGGCCTAAGAAGTGAGAAGTTCCTGCTTGTAGAGCTTTACCATCTTGCATTAAAGCCTCGATGGTTAAAGTATCTAAGGCTCCTGCAAATCGCTCACTGGCAGTTTTGGCACCACGTAAGACAGGCATGGCCATGTACTCTTCGGCAAAAGTAGCGTAGACTTCTTGCATCTGTCTGGCTTCGGCAATTGCTTCGGCCTCTGTGGCATGGGCTGTATGCCCTTCTTGCCATAGAAATTCTGCGGTACGTAAAAACATACGGGTTCTTAGCTCCCAACGGACAACGTTGGCCCACTGGTTGATCAAAATTGGTAAATCTCTGTAAGAGTTGATCCAATCTCGGTAGGTGTGCCAAATGATGGTTTCTGAAGTTGGCCTCACGATTAGCTCTTCCTCCAGTTTCGCACTTGGATCAACCACGACGCCAGAACCATTTGGATCATTCATCAGCCGGTGGTGCGTTACCACTGCACATTCTTTTGCAAATCCCTCAACGTGCTCCGCTTCTTTACTCAAAAAACTTTTTGGAATAAATAAAGGGAAATAAGCATTAACATGCCCCGTTTCCTTAAACATACGGTCAAGTTCGGCCTTCATGTTTTCCCAAATCGCAAAACCATTGGGTCTAATAATCATACAACCACGGACGGCGGAATTATCCGCCAATTCTGCACGTTTAACAATATCTAAATACCACTGAGAATAGTCCTCGTCTCTCGAGGTGATCGCTTTTGACATGATGTTTTATTTTACTTCTATACCAATATTTCAATAAAATCGTTTCTTTAAGGTGGAATAAATTTTTTTATCCCTTTTTCTTGCCTTAGAAAACTTCTTTTGCCATTACTTGCCAAAAGGCAAATGTTAAGGCCTCCTTTCTTGAAAATCTCCTGTAAATACTGTACTTTCAAGGCATTATAGCGTTTTAACACTTTTTATGTTAAGGGAATTAAAGGAATTAAGCCTATTTTAAGATTTCCTTAACAGTTGTTAATAAGTAAGCCTTTGTACTTTAACTATGCTTAGTTGCCGATTTATCAAGGTTTTAACACTATTTCTGGCACAAAAGTAATAATTTCGGTGTTGTACAAATGTAATCAATCAAGTAAAATCAAAAAATCTAAATAATATGAAAGTGGCAAGATTAATTTTAGCACTTATGCTGGTCTCCTCGGTCACAGGCTTAATGGCTCAGACCTATGATGACCTTTACTACGATCCAGATCGTGATGCAAGTTTATTGAGTAATAATACCCGTAGTGTAAATACGGATTACGATGATGACTTTGTCTACGATGAGTATGATACAGATTATGATAGTGATGAATTTGACTATTATAATGACTACGATTTTTATTACACATCAAGAATACGTCGTTTCCACCGTCCGGTTCGTGGATTTTCATACTATGATCCAGTCTATACAGACTTGTCCTACTATGATCCTCTCTTTAATCCTGCTGCTGCATCTGCATTGATCTATGATGATCTTGCTTATCGCAACTGGACACGGAATAGATTGTGGAGTACCAATCGCTTCGCAAGAAGAGGTTGGGGTTATGATCCATTCTTTGTATCTCCATTTGCAGATCCTTGGTACCGTCCAGGATTTAGTGTAAATGTTGGTTTCAATAATTTCGGTGTGAATCGCTGGAATCGTTTCAACAGATTCAATACTTGGGGCGGTGGTTTCAATAATGGATTTGGCGGTGGTTTTAACCGAGGCTTTGTTGGCGGCGGTTTTGG
>CAXIDD010000071.1:0-13440 GCA_964021975.1 uncultured Saprospirales bacterium
CCCGTCAGGCTTGCGGGAAGGAGTTTGGGTTGGATTGGTTGAGTTATGGAGCTAGGGAATATGATCCGGGTATTGGACGGTGGATGAGTGTGGATCCGCTAGCGGAGCCACAAGCAAATTGGTCTCCATATCACTATGTTTACAATAACCCGATCGCCTTTATTGACCCTACAGGAATGTTTGGGGATTACTATACTACCAATGGAGAACATTTGGGTAATGATGGTATAGATGATGACAAAGTTTACACTGCTGATAGTAAAACAACAACATCAGTAAAGGACAAGCAAGGGAATGAAGTAGAAACTGTAACCTTTAATAATGCTAAAGAAATTGGTGAGGTAAGCGACTTCGTAGATATGAATGGAAAAACAATTTCCTCTGAAAGCACGAAAAAGGATTTAGTGGGACTAGCAATATATGTGAGAAATAACGTTGAGGGGCAATCAAATGCTAAAGTCATTGTTACTGGTGGTGACAGAAATGCAAAGAAGAATGCAAGTATAGGAGGATCTTCGACAAGTAGACATATAGTCGGCGATGCGGCTGATATAAAGGTAAGTGGAATGACTAATGCCGATTTAACAACTGCAGCTGTCAATTCAGGTTTATTTGGGAGTGCAATTCTATATAATGATTGGGGTGATACATCTGGTTTTGGTTTTAATATTGTAGATGATGAGCAAGCGACTTTTGGAAGATATGGCTGTGAATCAAGTTGTACTGTTAAGAGGAAAGAGATTTGGAAACAGAAATTAGCACCACATGTACATGTTGACAACAAGCCTAGAAGAGGAGGTAGAACCTCTCATTTAAGGTATATTGGGCATGACGGAAAACGGAATAGATATGCGCCTAGAAAAAATTAGAATCATTTGTTTTTACTCACTATTATTTATTTTGATGAATTCTTGTTTATTGAAAAATACACAAGGGCCACCAAAGTACAAGGAATCTATTGATTTAAGTGGACTTGAAATATATGAACAAAAGTTAATTAAAAGAGTGGATTCAGGGAGAAAAAGTTGGCTCATAGCAAGCGGGAAACCATGTGATAATTGCGATGCTAATTTATCTATTTATTTAATACCGATAGTTAATCAAAATCATACAGACACTTTATTTACTAGTTATGTATATCCAGGCAAGATTTATGACTATGAGACAGATAGCTTAATTTTTGAGTCTCGGTTATATATTGGTGATTGCTTTAAAGTAGGCCAGCAAAAAATGGTTTGGCTTCAAAAAGAAAAAACCAATGATGGAAGCTGGATTGAATCTATCTATGAAATCCAATTTTTCGAAAATAATTTTAAAGAGTCTCATATATATGACTTTGAAAAGACTAGATTTAATTATGCTACTAATCTTCAAACAGAGTTCTGCCTTGAAGTTCCAGGAATAGAACAAACGTCTGCGCCCTAGTTGGGCGTAGTTTGTCAGCGAAGAATCAAAAAAACGAGAGGTTAGGTGTACAGCTGTACCTACGCCAATGCTACAGCAATAACTGACATAAAAATACGAGGTAAAGAATGAAAGCCTATCCTGAGTAATCGGGGTAGGCTTTTTTACTGCAGGACATTTTCTAATTTGGTCTGCTTGATGAATGCATCGAGGAGAGCAAAGACGTGTTCTTGATCTTTTGGAGGCATATTAGAAATCTCTTCAATGCGACGGATCATAGTTTTATTGAGTTCTAATTGGGTATGCCCAACTAGCCAATCTAAAGAAACTTCGAGGGTGTCTGCCATTTTTGCGGCCCTGCTGGCCAACCACGTACATGCTAGAGTCGACTTATAGTCGACAGCGAAATAAGAACATCGGCCTCCCCGATGTGAAATCGGGACAAGCCTTGGCGATAACACTGTAAAGTTAAAAGAAACAAAAGCCTACTTAGAGCGATCCAGGTGGGCTTTTGTTATTTTACTGTGCCATTACTTTTACCGGTTAAAGTTTACAACTTTAGTTCAACCCCTTCTCCATTCTCATAACGAGAGGCTTAAGTCCTACTAATAGAATGCTCATAAACAAACTCTTCATAATTCGAATAGTCAGCTTCTTTGCGGAGTTGTTTTAAGCGGTTGCCCTGATTCAATATAGGCAGGATTCAACATTCAAATGGCTTCTTACATCAAGGTCTTTTTAATTCTCTTCTCACACAAGTGCAACTTTTGTTTTATTTTGCATTATAGTTTCAGATTCAAAGTCTTTTCCATGCGCTACGTATATATTTTAATCAATATTTTTATAATTCCCTTTAGTCTTGGTGCTCAGGCTAATTTATCTGACCTCCAAAAACAACTGGAACAGGCCGAAAATCAGTTGGAGAAAATGAACCTCAGTATAGAGATTGGAGCCCTCCAGCAGCAGTTTAGTGATTATAAAGAAGCCGCTAAAAGTTATGAAGTCGCTTATAACATAGCGCGGCAACTCAAAAATACAGCTGTACAAGCCCAAACTTCCTACCATCTCTACGAGGCCAACGCCGGATTACGGAACGAAACCAATCAGAACTACTGGCTTAATCGTACCCTCGAACTGGCCAAAGCGGTCGGAGATTCTGACTTGATTATTAAGGCAACTATTGCTCGTAGTCGTATTTGGACGCGGAAAGGCAACTACCGACAGGCTTATTTACTCAATCAGGAAGCCTTTGAATACTTCAGTCAGAAAGGGACTAGTATTACGGAGCTGGAACAAAAATTTACTTTGGAACAGCAGCGACTACAAAAAGATCGTAATCAATTGGAGTCTCAGCGCAATGCACTTATTGCTCAAAGAGATACCTTAGCCAGAGAAATTGGCCAACTTCGTACGGAAAAAGATCAGCTTAGTACTGATAACCAAGATTTACAAGTACAAACCGAACAACTCACCGAGGAAAAGCAGCAGGTCGAGGAAGAAGTCTCTGCCAAAACAGAAGAGCTACAGAGTGTAGCCCAAGAAAAAGCAGTAGTAGAAAAAATTGCTGCCCAACGTGGTGCTGCCGTCAAGCAGCTTTCCCGAGATACCTTAGAAAAACAGTTGATTATTCAAGAAGCAAAAAATCAACTCATGGCCTCTAAGATGGTAGAAGAACGCCAAAACCAGATCATCCTTGGTTCTGCAGTTGGCTTATTATTCTTCCTACTTACTTCTTTGCTTTTGTATTCGAGGTTTAAAACTAAAAAACGCTCTGCCAAAGCCTTATCTGCGAAAAACGCAGAAATTCAAGCTGAACGTAAACGCTCAGATGAATTACTACTCAATATCCTTCCCGCCTCCATTGCCGAAGAATTGAAAGCTACGGGGAAAGCCAAAGCTCAGCATTATAAAGAAGTAACCGTATTCTTTTCTGATTTTCAAAATTTCACTAAAGATGCCGAAGCTTTAGGACCTGAAAAATTGGTGGAAGAATTAGATAAAATCTTCCGTGAATTTGATAAGATCATTAGTAAATATGATGATATCGAAAAAATCAAAACCATTGGAGACGCCTATATGTGTGCTTCCGGTTTTACAAATCGGACAAGTTTGCCCAATAGCTTGGTCAAGGCTTCTCTAGAAATGCAAGCTTATCTAACGGAAAAAGCCAAAACAGAACCTCGGTTGAGTCAAGCACGTATTGGTTTGCATACCGGCGAAGTAACCGCTGGAGTGGTAGGCTCTAAAAAATTCGCCTACGATATCTGGGGCGATACAGTAAACATTGCTTCTCGAATGGAATCCCAGGGAGAACCAGGAAAAGTCAATATCTCAGGAGAAACTTATAACCGCATTCATTATCGTTTTAATTGTACCCCGCGGGGCAAAATTCAAGCAAAGAATAAAGGGTTTATCGAGATGTATTTTGTGGAAGAAGAAAAGACATTTTAGCTTTCACTAAGCTTCGTCTTTCTCACCGAGAGCCATGGTGCGGGCTTTCAAAAAGTCAATTAAATCCTGGCGGTCGGGATAAGCTTCCATCTCAGAATAGGGAATAGGATCACCAATTTCAATCTTGATCGTTTTTCCTCGTTTATTCATGATCTCGTGAAGTAAAAGTCCTAGCCTTAGGTTCATACTGAACTTGCTGACAAATTGAAACAAACGACTATTCTGTCCATGAAAGTAGATCGGTACCACGGTACAATGCGTTTCATGGATACGGGTACAAATAAATTTCCGCCATGGAAATTCTTCTACCGGCCCAAAAAATTTAGTTGCAGTAGAGACGGCACCGGAAGGAAAAATAACCAATGCTTCTCCTTGGTTAAGGCGCTCGGTAGTTCTTTCTTTGGTCCTTAAGTTGGTTTGTAGAGCGGCTTCGCCTTTACGAAAATCGACAGGGAGGAAGTGATCTTTTAAGACGGGCTCGTGCGACATTACTTCGTTGACTAATAAAAAGTAATCTTTGCGCACGCGAGTTGCCAGGTGAAGCATAATGGCTCCATCAACTACACCGTAAGGATGATTGGCTACAAAAATAACCGGGCCAGTTTTGGGTGCTTTTTCTAATTGTGCCGCATCATAATCCATGGTAATGTTGAGCTTTTTCATGGCATTGCCCCAAACATTGTAAGGTGTTGGATCTTCTTCATGTAGCTCATCATAGATTCTTTGTAAATAGCGACGACCGGTTAAGAATTCTACAAATAAAATGACCCAACGTTTTAAAAAAAAGTCCTCTTCACTGGAATATGAAAATCGGTGGCCATCGTAAGCTTTTTCAATCGGCTGTTCTAGGTTCTCTTTGCTCATAAAAATTGGTTAAGTAGTTCACAATATTACAACAAAAACCCCTAAAAAACTGTATTTTAGAAGTTGGCAAAAAATAAAAAACTATGTTCAAATTAGAGGCTCCGTTCAAACCGACTGGTGATCAACCGCAAGCTATTAAACAACTAGTAGCTGGTGTAAAGGCCAATGAGCCAGGTCAGGTACTCTTAGGGGTAACCGGATCTGGGAAAACTTTTACCATGGCCAATGTGATCGCACAGTTGAATCGGCCCACCTTAATTTTAACGCATAACAAAACCTTGACCGCTCAACTTTATGGAGAATTTCGCGACTTTTTTCCAGATAATGCGGTCGAATATTTCGTCTCCTACTACGATTATTATCAGCCAGAAGCTTATATCGCCGGATCAGACACCTTTATTGAAAAAGATCTTGCCATCAATGAAGAAGTTGATAAATTGAGGCTGCGTGCTACCTCTAGTCTATTATCTGGCCGTAGAGATATTATCATTGTAGCCTCTGTTTCTTGTATCTATGGTATGGGAAATCCGGAAGATTATAAATCCGGAATTATCCGGATCGCCAAAGGACAGACTATTTCAAGGAGTACCTTTTTATATAGTTTGGTAGAAAGCCTTTATTCACGGACAGAAACGGATTTTAGACGGGCTACCTTTCGGGTACGAGGCGATACCATCGATGTTAATTTACCCTATGTAGACTATGGTTATCGGATTACCTTTTTTGGGGATGAAATCGAAACTATTGAGCAAATTGATACCGAAAATGGAAAGCGAATTGCCCACATGGACAACGCCGCTATTTTCCCAGCCAATCTGTACATCGCTCCGAAAGAACGCATCCATAATATTATCAGAGAAATTGAAGATGAACTGTATCAACAAGAAAAATACTTCGAACGCGAAGGTCGCTTATTAGAAGCGAAACGCATCCGGGAACGAACTAATTTTGATTTAGAAATGATGAAGGAATTGGGTTATTGTAGTGGTGTAGAGAACTACTCCCGCTTCTTTGATGGTCGTTTGCCAGGAACTCGACCTTTCTGTTTATTGGATTATTTCCCAGATGATTATTTGATGTTGGTGGATGAAAGTCATGTTACCTTACCCCAAGTACGTGGGATGTTTGGTGGTGACCGAGCTCGAAAGACCAGCTTGGTAACCCATGGATTTAGATTGCCTTCAGCGATGGATAACCGTCCACTTAATTTTACAGAGTTTGAGTCTATTATTAATCAAGTCATCTTTGTGAGTGCAACACCTGCAGATTACGAAATGGAACAAACAGGAGGTGTGATCGTCGAACAGCTCATCCGTCCGACGGGATTACTCGACCCGCCAATTGAAGTGCGCCCAAGTTTAAATCAAATTGATGATTTACTAGAAGAAATATCCGAACGGATTAAGAAAGATGAACGAACCTTGGTCACCACACTCACCAAAAGAATGGCTGAAGAATTGACTAAATATTTGACCAAACTTAATGTCAAAGTTCGGTATATTCACTCAGAAGTGGATACGATGGAGCGTGTAGAAATCCTAAGGGATTTACGCTTAGGTGCTTTCGATGTTTTGGTTGGAGTCAACTTGCTGAGAGAAGGATTAGATTTGCCAGAAGTCTCTTTGGTCGCAGTGATTGATGCGGATAAAGAAGGTTTCCTAAGAAACAATCGCTCTTTGACCCAAACCGCTGGCCGTGCCGCGCGTAACTCCAATGGCCTCGTCGTTTTCTACGCAGATAAAATTACTCGTTCAATGCGGCAAACCATTGAGGAAACCAAACGCCGCCGTTCTATCCAAATGGCTTATAATGACAAACATGGCATTACTCCCAAAACGGTGCTGAAGTCTAAGGAAGAGATCATGAGCCAGACTTCTATACTAGATATTCGTGGTAAGAAACAAGCTTATACAGATGCAGATATGCCAAGTCTTGCTGCTGATCCAGTTTTAGCATATATGAATAAAGACCAAATTGAGAAAATTCTTTCAGATACCGAACGTCGGATGAAAAAAGCCGCTAGAGAACTAGATTTTATTACTGCTGCTCAACATCGGGATGAAGTCTTTGCTTTGAAGGAGAAATTAAAAACCATGGGCTAAATTTCAGC
Source organism: uncultured Saprospirales bacterium (assembly GCA_964021975.1). GTDB lineage: Bacteria > Bacteroidota > Bacteroidia > Chitinophagales > Saprospiraceae > DATFKA01. The sequence goes on from CAXIDD010000071.1 coordinate 6,830, forward strand.
TTCATGCAACGCGCTATATTTTTCTGCGCCTTTAAAGGGGAGTAGACTTTAGGCCATTATTTCCACATTGGACAGACCAACGATAAATGCATTTGGATCGGGAAGAAAAAAAGTTAATTCAAGCTTGCCTGGCAAAAAAAAGAAAGGCACAGTTTGCCTTATATGAACGCTACAAATCACGGATGTATGCGGTATGCCTTCGGTATGCAAAAAATGCAGCCCAGGCCCAAGATTTTTTACAAGAGGGTTTCTTGAAAGTTTTCCAGGCACTGCACCAATATCGTTTTGAAGTACCTGTGGAATATTGGATGAAGCGCATTATGGTGAATGCCTGTATTTCTGAATTGCGCCGTAAAAAAGAACCACTTAATAGTTCCGTCTCCTTCGATGTACAACACGATACTTATTACGAAGAAACTGGGGAGACAGTGAGTACTTATGGCTTAGCACCAGGAGAGTTGGTCGGGATCATTCAACAACTTCCGCAGGGCTATCGAAGTATTTTTAACCTGTATGCAATTGAGGGATATTCTCATGATGAAATCAGCCAGATACTGGAAATTTCACCAGGGACTTCTCGTTCGCAGTATGCCCGTGCCCGTAAAGCACTGGCCCAAAGCATTGGTCAACTAAACAAGAAAAATCATGAGCAACGATAAATTTACTGAAGAAATAAAAGGTCTTCTGGCTAATTTTGAGCCAGAGCCACCGGCCAAAGTCTGGCAAGGCATTTCCTTTCGCTTACGATTTTCGAATCTTTTGCTAGGTGCGGGCGGCTTACTAATACTTGGCCTTTTATCTTTTAGCCTGCTGGGAACACCAGAACCGGAAGAACCGCCAATAACTACTATAATGGAGTCTGTTATCCTGCCTGACCGAATTATCGTTCTGATTGATACCAATTTTTGTGAAGATGGCACCGTTAAGTTAGATACGTTTTATCAGGATTTGCCTAAGCTGGATGATACCGAGCTGCCTACAAATGTATTAGCAGATAGTATCATCGCAAGTGTCAATACTTGGCCTGAATGGGATACTGGTCATGAGGTGGAATTAGACACGGTCAGTTATAATCGAGGTAAAATTTTGTTTCGAAGGAAATGTGCCAGCTGTCATGTCAAAGAAAAAGACAGGGATTTGGTTGGCCCTTCTCTTTATGGAATAGCAGAAAAGTATGAAAAAGAATGGCTTTATAATTTTACTAGGAATTCTAGGAAAATGATTAAAGAAGGAAATCCTCAAGCAGTCGCTATTTGGGAAGAATTTAAACCTAAAAAGATGAGTAGTTTTTCTAGACTCAAAGACCAAGAGCTCGATGACCTTTACTACTACATCGATCAATGGGAGGAGAGTGATTAGGCCAAAGATTCTTTTGAAAATAAGCTCTCTTTTAGTATGAAATCAGGCATTGTTCTTTTTTTGAAAAACATTCCCATTCGCAATGGGTTAGGAAAAGTATGTCAAAAGTAAAAGAATATACCAACGGAGAAGTCACTATTGTTTGGAAACCGGAACTTTGTATCCATTCAAAAAAATGCATCGAAGGCCTGCCAGCTGTTTTTGAATACGGAGCAAGACCCTGGATTAAACCGGAAGGCACCTCTACCGAAGAAATCATCGCTCAAGTCAAAACTTGTCCTTCTGGGGCATTGACTACTTATCTCAATGCGGAAGGAAAACCAAGTAATGCAACTGCTGCTGGCCCTACCGTTACACTGAAAGTTCTGCCTAATGGCCCCGTATTAGTAGATGGTGCCGTACACATGGTCTTTGCAGATGGAAGTGAAGAAGACAAACCAAAATCCGTAGCGCTGTGTCGCTGTGGAGCATCGGGTAAGAAACCATTTTGTGATGGAAGCCACAATAAAATTGGCTTCGAAGGATAAAATCAATAATATGTCAGATTCTAGACCACCTATCGACGTTGTCCACAATGAAGAAAAAAAGCGCTTCCAGGTGAAAAAAGATGGGTACATCGCGGAGACAGAATACATTCTTACCAAGACTAGAATCATTTTTACGCATACTGAAGTTCCAAAAGCTTTGGAAAATCAAGGTATTGGTGGGACACTTGCCAGAACAGGACTTGATTATGCTAGAGCAAACGGGCTAAGTGTAATGCCTTTGTGCCCATTTATAGCCAGTTATATGCGTAAACATCCTGAATACCTAGATCTATTGGCAGCTGGCGTTAATTTATAAATTTAAAGCATCATCATATGTATGATTACGATACGCTTAGTCAGGCTGTAAATGACTTGGTTCGCAGAGGTTACAAACTCACGTTTGAACCTAAATCTAATCAACTTAATTGCTCTGATGGTAGTACGCATGACTTAGACCATTTTGATGTAGTCGAGTTTTATCGTTTCGAGGGAGATTCTAGTGCTGGTGATAATTCTATTGTTTATGCCATTGAAACGACTGATGGGAAAAAAGGAACATTAGTTGATGGTTATGGCGCTACTGCTGAAAATTTAACGCCAGAGATGGCTAAGAAGATGACCATCGTCCGTAGAGTCGATAAAGGCTAAGTAGCAATAGCAAGACTCCCGCACCTATTACAATAGATTGCCAAATTGGACGACCTAGCGATAAGCTATCCATATTACCTAGAGGCACAAATGCCGCCCAGTAAAATGGATGGGCATAAGTACTTTTGTACGTTTCTAAATAATCCAAACGCGCTTGTCGTAAAGCTGCATCCTTGGTCTTTCCTTTCTTCAAGTTTTTGTAAAAAAGCAGCATGATATCTGCCGTTTTTTGATCATCAATACTCCAAAGCGTGGTGATGATACTGCCCGCTCCTGCGTAGGTGAATGCGTGCGCTAGACTGATGATGCCTTCTCCTGGCTGAGCTTCTCCAAGTCCTGTTTCACAAGCACTCAAAACGACTAATTCAAGGGCATCTAATTGCATTCCATACAAACGCTGAGTATATAGCAAAGAAGGAATACTATCCGAGCTTGTAAATGCCAGATAAGCAAAATCAGATCGGATGGCATTGGCCATTCCATGCGTCGCTAAGTGTAAGATTTGCGTTTGATTCGCATATTGTTCAAACTTTGTCCTTTGGGCAGCAGCAGCTAGGAAAGTACGTTTGTTTGGTAAAATCCGGGCTATATTTTGTACTTCAGTAGCATTATAAAACAGGGGCTTTAAGTCTGGGTTTTGCTCCGAAAAAACAGGGGCAAATCCCAACCATTTATACCGAACGCGCTGTTTTTTCCTTTTTTGAAGTTGTAGCCATTGTGTAGCCGAATAGGCATAACTTAATTGATAGTCTCTAATCAAATAATCATATTGATGGAATCGGAAAAGACTTGCACTATCTACCTTCGAACGTACTAAAAGGTCAAAAGGTAAATAGCACAAAACGCCATCTGGGACTAGGACCAATTGTTCCGGAAGGATGACCCGTTCTTCAATTGGTTGGATCAATTGTTGAAACAAGCGGTAGGCCCGGTCTGCATAGATTTTTGCATAGATCGTATAATCCTCTGCCATTTGAGCGGAGGTGAAATTGCTGATACCATCCCAAAGTTGGATGACATCCCTATTTAGATTTTCACGATCAAGCGCTATCAATTGCTGTGCCTTTTCCGTCACGCAAAATGCATAAATCGCACTATCTCCAACAAAGAAGGACAGCAAACCACGATCCTCCTCGGCCAATTGGTGCTGAATCTCTAATAAGGAACTTGGCTGGAGATCATACTTTAGTTGGAAATAAGCTGGATAATTTTTTTCTAGCGCTAAAACTACTTGATCATATTCGAGCTTTTGCTGTAAGATCTGAAAATCTAAAGCTTCTAAACTACTGCTATCTAATAAATGCGCTTGCTCATATCGTAGTTGTTCTGCATTGATTAGTTCGGTTTGTAATCTGGATTCTTGTTCCAAGAGACTATCTGGAACACCAGCAAAGGAATTGGCTTCTATTTTATTACTTGCTTCTCTAATCAGTAGCGCTTTACTACGCTCACTTAAGGCAAACGCACGTTCTAAAAAAGCAGCACTTGCATTGGGTTCTTTGGCTAGTTTCCAGGCACAGGCGATGCCTTTTTCGTACAAATTATAGTATTGTGTACGGATTTGTCTTTTGGAAGAAAAGGTTTGGTATCGAGTCAGTAGTTGTTCTAATAACAAGGCTGCCGTTTCATACGTTTCTAGGGCTAATGTCAATTGCTTGCTTGCTTCATAGAGCTTGCCTAAAGTTGAATAGAGATCTATTTGTTTTAAAGAAGGCGATAACTTAGCAGTTAAATAATTGGCTTGTAAATTTTTTAATTTTTGAATGGCCGTTCCAGTTGCTCCAAGTGCCTGCATAGCTTTGGCTTCATTAATGCCAATGTTGAGTTGTAAGTTGGGTAGCAATAAAGGTCTGTCGAAAGCTGTTTTGGCTTGTTGGTACCATGCTAGCGCTTTTTGATAAGCACCTTGCTCATAAGAACAGTTGCCTAAATTCATCAAACAGGTAGCCCATTCTTTTTGATCAATTGCTTGGGCTTGCTCAATCTTTTCTAATGCTTTTAGGTAAGATTCTCCAGCTTGCTCAAAAAATCTTTGTTGGAAGTATAGATTTCCAAGATTATTATAGATCGTAGCCAATAATGGATGCCCGAATCCTAGATGCGTTTGAATATTTTCAATGGCTTGTTCAAACGAAAATTGAGCAGTTTCATAGTCTCCTAATTGACCGTAAGCCAAACCTTGGTTGATTAAAACCGGGATTAAGTTAGGTACATTGGCGCCTAGTTGATTGGCAATAATTAGATAAGCTAACTGCAATTGATTTTGAGCATTTTGGGCGTCTCCTAACTCCAGGTAAGCATTTCCCAGATTAGCGGCGACCTCTGCAACTGCTAAATTATCTTCTGCTAAGGTTATACGATAAAGATTTAACGATTGCTGAAAGTAATCTACAGCTCGAGTAAAATCTCCGCTTTCTAGCCAGCTGTTTCCCAAGTTATTGTAAGAATCCGCCACCGCAAGAGTCTGCCCTAGTTCCTGTCGAATAGCTAGTGCTTGCTCGTGATGACGAATAGCTTGCTCAAGATCATACAACTCGAAGTAGCAATTCCCCAGATTATTATAGGAATCAGCCACACTAGGATGCTTAGGGTCGAAACTTTCTAGACGTTGTTGAAGGGCTAGCTGATTGTATTGTAAAGCCGCCTCCAGGTCGCCTAAATCATAATAACAAGCGGCTAAGTTATTGTAACTTGTCGCTAAATCCGGATGAGAAGAAGGTAGGATGTTTTGTCGGATGGTGAGGGCCTGCTGATGTAGAAGTAAAGCTTCCTCATAATTCTGTTTGCGGTAGTAAACCGCCCCTAAATTATTATAAGTGTCTGCTACCAAATCGCTTTCTGGCCCCAAATAAGTTTCCCGAATACCCAAGGATTTGGTATACCAACTTTGAGCCGTATCGAGTTGACTGGCATTGATCGCCAGTGCACCTTGGATATTATATATTTCAGCTAGTAACAAGTCATCTTCTGGAATAGCGAGTAATTGTTGGGCGGAATCTAGACTTTGTTGAGAAGCGAGACGCGATTGTTGCTCCAAGAGGCATTTAGTGCGCAATATTTTCCACTTTGCTTTTTGACTATTGGATTGCAAAAGGGGGTGCGCAGAACTTAATAGCGTTAGTGCGGAATCTATTTTGGCAGATTGATACGTAGATTCTATTTTCTGGAAAAGGGTATTTAAGTCGTTTTGGCTAAAGCTAAAGTTAGGATAGCAAAGCAAGACTAAATAGCCAAATACTACTTTTTGATTCTTCCAAAAAAAAATCAGTTGTTTAATTTGCTTATGCATAAACTATAATCGAAGATTTTTGCCAAAAAAATAGATCCAAAAATCACTAAGCCAATAAACCATTATAAGAATAAAGTGACTTAAATTTAAGTTTTATCTAAGCAATGGTACTTTTTTTCTAAAAAAAGAGGAAATTTATCGAAATAAACCGGTAATACTTTTGGGCATCAAAACACCTTACAATGAAAGCTGGATTTGAAAATGATGAGGCCATTATCCAAGCCATTAAAACTGGAGGCGCTAATCGACAACGTGCGATTCGTTTTCTTTACAAAACCAATACGGAGCTCATGCGGAAAGTCATTGGGTATATAAAGAATAACAGTGGTAATGAACAGGATGGACAAGATATGTTTCACGAGGGCATCATCGTTTTAGATCGAAACATTCGCAATGACAAATTTCGGGGAGAAAGCTCCTTGAATGGTTATTTATTTTCAATTTGCCGATTACTCTGGATGAATCAAATCCGTAAGAAAGGTAAAACAGATCTTCGGGATGATCCTATGACGATGGATCAGCCGGAGTTGGCCGACCCGGAAAAAATTTCGCTGGCCGAAGAAAAGAAAGCCATTCTTGAAAAAGTCTTAGGTCAGTTGGGCGAACGTTGTAAGCAGATTCTAGAACTTTGGAAATTATCCTACTCCATGCAGGAAATTGCCGATAAACTGGGGTTCAGCAGCGCCGCCATGGCTACAAAAAACAAATACAAGTGCCACAAAAGTTTAATGAATTTTTTAAAGGGGCATCCACAAATTATGGATTTACTAAAATCCTAATCTGTTAAT
>CAXIDD010000072.1:0-13325 GCA_964021975.1 uncultured Saprospirales bacterium
TTCTTATTTAAAGTTGTCGTGATTTTATTTAGTATTGGACGCTCTATTCTCCAAGCGGATTTCATCTTGAGTAGCATCAAAGAAACGGTATTTATTTAACGCTAAATCATTATCTGCTTTGATTTTTACCCAGCGGAAATATTGGCGGTACCATTTCAGCTTAATACTTGGGAAACCTTTGGTCAGAAAGGCAGCCACATAAGGATGTACCTCTAAAGTCATTTTTGCTTTAGGGCTAGATTGTAAGATGAATTTCAAATCTCGCTCGATTTCATCAATCAACAAAATAGAGGCGTTCATTTTTCCAGTGCCATCACAAGTAGGACAGGTTTCAGAGGTGTCTATATTTACTTCTGGCCGTACCCGCTGACGTGTAATTTGCATCAAGCCGAACTTACTCAAAGGCAGAATAGTATGCTGCGCCCGATCCTTTTTCATGGCATTTCGCATGGCAGATAGCAATTGCTTCCGATAATCCGCTTTTTTCATATCAATGAAATCGATAATGATCAGACCACCAATATCACGTAAACGCAATTGGCGAGCAATCTCATTGGCTGATTCCAGGTTGACTTTCAGGACCGCATCTTCCGCATTTTTACTCTTCAGCTTATGACCACTATTGACATCAATGACGTGCATGGCTTCGGTATGCTCAATTACTAGATAAGCACCGCTAGGCATAGTAGCCGTTTTTCCAAAAGACGCTTTGATCTGTTTGGTGATACCATAGGCATCAAACAAGGGCTTATTACCTCGGTAGTGACTGACGATATTCACTTGGTCTGGAGCAATCGAGCCTAGATAGGTCTTTATATTTTGGTAAAGCTGTTTTTCATTAACGACTACTTTATTAAAAGAGTCCGTTAATAAATCCCTGAGAATACTGGACGTTTTGTCCAATTCACTCATCAGCTTTTTGGGTGGTTTAGACTTATTCATTTGCTGGAACATTCCATCCCATTTTTCCAGCATAATTTGTAGCTCTTCGTGCAGATCTGCTACTCTTTTACCTTCTGCTGCAGTACGTACGATAACGCCAAAGTTTTTTGGACGAATACTTTCGATGAGTACTTTGAGGCGTTTGCGTTCCTCTGCATTGGCAATTTTTTTAGAGACTGCAATGACATTTGAGAAGGGCGTTAGTACCAAATAACGACCAGGGATCGTGATTTCGCAACTTAGACGTGGGCCTTTCGTTGAGATAGGTTCTTTCAAAATTTGCACTAGAATGTGCTGTCTGCGATTCAAAACTTGATCAATCTTGCCCGTCTTGATAATATCAGGCTCTATTTCAAATCGATCTAAACTCGAATTACTGTAATTACCATTGACTGTGCCATTGGTATATTTGATCAAGGAACGCAATTTGGGGCCTAAGTCTGTATAATGCAGAAAGGCATCTTTTTTATGGCCGATGTCTACAAATGCTGCATTCAGGCCAGGCATTAGCCGTTTTATTTTTCCAATAAAAATATCACCTACGGTGAAATTAGTGTCTGTTTTTTGGTTGTGTAACTCTACTAGTTTAGAGCCCTCCAAAAGACCTATTTCTACTTCATTAGGTGTGGAATTGACGATTAACTCTTTTTCCACTGATAAAAATTAAAGAGGTAGCTATACTCTATTTGATGAAGTCATTTCAGAAAAACTGAAACAGGAAAACACTTATGGTAAGGTAAATTGCTCAATTGTAGAATGGCTTAAGAAAACTGCAGGTTATTTTTTGGGGTTGTGTTGTTTCAACGAGTTGAAATTTTAGGTGGGTTTATAATTAAAAGGCGTTTTCTATCAGCTAAAATTGGCATTAACATTACAACTAAATGAACTGTGTGTCGCCGTAGTCAATTAATGACTTAAATATTCGGCCTATTTTTTTGTGTCAGGGATTCAATTGTTGATACTTGAATACTTCACAAGATTGAAAGTTTGTGAAGAGGTTGACCTCACAAAACACAGTGTTTCCATTGTCCAAAAGTGGGAGAAGGCTCATTATTGCTCCTTCTCCCATGGTTTGAGATACATTAAAGGATCTCAAAAGTAGCTACTTCGTGTTAAAAAAATAGTCTACTACTTCTTCTTCTTATGACGATTCTTACGAAGTCTTTTTTTACGTTTGTGGGTTGAGATCTTATGTCTCTTCCGCTTCTTTCCACAAGGCATACTCTAGAATTTTTGAATTAAAAAATATATTTCTTATTATTTAGAACGCAAACTTTAGAATGATCATAAATTGATCACTCTTGTTACAAAAGCGCTGCACAGCGCTCGTCGAAAGTTTTTGCTCGATCTGTTTCTCCTTTCTCTTGATAGACCTTTACCAACAAGCAATTGGCTCCTTGGTTGTCCGGTTCTAGCTCAACGGCTTTAAGTAAACGCTCTTCAGCCCGATCTAGTTGTCCGGTTTGGATCGCTAATCTACCTAAGTTTACCAATACTAATACGTTTTCAGGCTGCTCTTTGTTGAGTCCCAATAACATTTGAATCCCTTTCATTGGATTTTCCTTAGGTGGTTGTAAGGTATAAACCAATGCTAAATTAACCTGATGTGCTGTATTTTCCGGATTGATTGAAATGGCACTTTCAAAAGCTTGAACCGATCGTCGGGCAGAAAAATCTCTTGCCTTTTCTTTTTCAGAACGTTGTAGACTTATCGTATACGTAGTTCCTGCGATCGACCAGCTTTCTTCTGTTTGCAAGATTTCGGCAACCTGCTGGGCGTAATACCCAGAAATAGCATATTGCTTTTGGTCATACCAAGCACCAGAAAGTGATTTATACAAATCTACTTTGGTAGAATCCGTTAAAGCTTCCTGTAGTTGTTCTTCCGTTCGGAGGATCTCTCCGAGCTTAGATATTCCAATTTCTGCTTTAGCATCTTTTACCAAGACCTGAATATCAGTACTCTCAGTCATAAAAGCCCTAGACTTTTCTATAGCTTCTTGTTCTTTAGGCTTTGTATCAAAACCAAAATAAAGTAGGAGTATAAGTCCCAAGGTTAAGATTACAGACACCCATTGAGTTTTGTTCATAGGGGTAGTTTATTGGAGTTGATTAATTATTCAGCTCCATCTTCATCAGGTAATGCACTTACATTTTCTTTTACTTGCTCAACGAAAATCTTGGCAGGTTTAAAAGCTGGAATGTAATGCTCTGGAATTTCGATAGGCACATTCTTTTTAATGTGGCGACCGATTTTCTTTGCTCTTTTTTTGATTACAAAGCTTCCAAAACCTCTGATGTATACGTTCTCCCCCTCTCCTAAAGAATCTTTTACTTCCTTGAAAAATGATTCCAAAGTTACTAGGACGTCAACTTTAGGAACGCCAGTTTTTTCGGATATTGCCGCAACGAGATCTGCCTTTCTCATTATTATCTATTGGTTTATAATTAGTTATAAGACCCAAGTCTTTTTTCAAACGAGGAGCAAATTTCGTAATTTTATTCATTTAAAAAAAGGAAAAATCCAATTTATTTATGTGATTTTCATTAATTATCAAGCTTTTACAGCTCAAACCCACCGAAAGATTCGCTATCTTTGCCCTTATCACAAATAATTTCTATGCTATTTTCAATGACGGGATACGGGAGAGTTCATAAAAACTTTCGCGATAAGATAATTGTAGCTGAAGTACGCTCCTTAAACAGTAAATACAACGATCTCAGGCTAAAAATACCTCAGAATTACCGAGAAAAAGAAGGCGAATTACGTCGTTTAATTACGGGTCAAACGCACCGTGGAAAAGTAGATTTTTCACTAGAAATTCGGTCTAGCGCAGGTGATGAAGAATACAGCTTAAATATTCCTTTATTTAAAAAATATTATGAGGAATTAAGCAAATTACAGCAGGAATTAAGTATGCCAGCCGGTGATTTAATGCAAGCAATCCTCAAATTACCCAATGTGGTGGCTACCAATAACCAGGAATTAGACCAGGAAGAATGGGCTATGGTTAATACCGTTGCCACCGAAATCCTCGAGAAATTTAATGATTTCCGAAAAACGGAAGGGGATGTAATCGAGGCTGATATGGTCAAAAGGGTCACCTTAATTGAAGAAGCACTCGCGGAGCTTCCAAAGTATGAAGCAGAACGTACTGAAAAAATGCGCCAACGTATTTATGCTAATCTTGAAGAATACCTTGGGAAAGACAAAATAGATGAAAGTCGTTTTGAACAGGAAGTCCTTTTCTATTTAGAAAAAATGGATGTGACCGAAGAAAAAGTACGCTTGGCCCAACATTGTAAATACTACAAAGAAGAATTGGCCAGTAAAAAGAAACTGAAGGGCCGTAAATTGAGTTTCATCAGTCAAGAAATGGGCCGTGAAATCAATACCATGGGCGCCAAAGCTTATTCATCCGATATTCAAAAATTGGTCGTGAGTATGAAAGATGAGCTAGAGAAAATAAAAGAACAAGTGGCCAATACGCTTTAATCGATACGCTTAAGTTATGAGCAAACTTATTGTCTTTGCAGCACCTTCCGGGGCAGGTAAAACGACGATTGTCAAACATTTAATGCATCAATTTCCGCAATTGACCTTCTCTATTTCTGCCACGACTCGCCAACCAAGACCTGACGAACAAGAAGGAAAAGATTATTATTTTTTAAGTCCAGCTGCTTTTCAAGAAAAAATAAAAAACGAAGAGTTTGTAGAATGGGAAGAAGTATATGCTGGCCAGTACTACGGAACCTTAAGGAATGAAATAGCTCGATTGTGGGCACAAAAATGTCATATCACCTTTGATATTGATGTAAAGGGAGCGCTTAATATTAAAAAAGCTTTTCCAAAAGAAACGCTAACTGTTTTCGTGAAAGCGCCTAGTCTAGAAGTGCTTTACGAGCGCTTAAGAGCTAGAAATACAGAGTCGGAAGAGCAATTGCAGAAAAGGATGAATAGAATGCTTGAAGAGTCTAGCTACGCATCTCAGTTTGACTATATTCTAGTCAATGATGATTTATTGGAGGCCTTTGCAGAAGCGGAAACCCTAGTTCGAAATTTTATTGGAGAAGCACCTCGTCCTCAGGAAAACGAATATCCTGAACAATGAGTTGAATTTGTGCCCTTCGGTTTTTGCCGTTTTTTTGTAAAATAAAGCAAATATCAAAGGAGCGACTTGCTTGTACTTTTGATAGCAACTCTGCTCTATTAAAGATCACGCCATATATAATGCGGCTATCGCCTTTTTTAATGGCCAACTTCAGGTGTTTACCATTAATTGCTTTTGAATGCCCACTATCTCGAACACCTTTACAAATAAAAACAGGTTGCATATTTCCAGGACCAAAAGGAGCAAATTTGGACAATTGATCCCATAGGTTCATATTGATTTCCGATAATTCTAACTCCGCTGAAATATCCACTTCTGGTTGTTGCTGGGTTGGTAAAATAGCGGTTGAAACACGCTCTTCGATCCGTTCTTGAAATTCCCCTACCCGATCAGCAGACATGGTCATTCCTGCTGCATATTTATGTCCACCAAAATTGATCAACATGTCACTGCAAGACTCGATCGCTTCATGAATGTCAAACTGACTTACGGATCGAGCCGAACCGACGATGTCATCTTCAGACTGTGTCAAGATGATCGTAGGTTTGTGGTACTTTTCAGCAATTCTAGAAGCTACAATTCCAATGACTCCTTTGTGCCAGTGTGGTTGAAAAAGAATGATACTTTTTCTATCCTGGTATTCTGGATGATCTTCTAGCAATTGTTCAGCTTCAACAGCTGTTTTTTGATCAAATTCTCGCCTGATTTGATTGCAAACCTCTAATTCATCTGCAAACTCCCTTGCCAGCATTCTATTTCTCGCCAACATTAGGTTAACGGCTTGCTGGGCATTGGATAAACGGCCAGCAGCATTAATAATGGGTGCTAATCCAAAGACAATATCTCGGATCCGCATGGGGCGTTTTAAATTACCCTGCTGAATCAAAGCCAGTAAGCCCGGTCTGTGAGTATGGTTAAGCTGCTTGAGCCCATGATGGGCTAAGATTCTATTTTCACCGGTGAGCGGTACAATATCACTGGCAGTACTAATCACCACATAATCCAATAAACTCCTCAGTTCTTCTATGGGGATATTGTTCTCTTGTTGAAAGGCTTGTACAAATTTAAAGGCAATGCCACATCCACTCATATGTTTGTATGGATAGGGACAGTCTTTTTGTTTGGGATCTAAGATAGCAACCGCAGGAGGTAGCTCTTCACCAGGTAGATGGTGATCACAAATAATAACGGATATACCTAGACTTTTAGCATATTTGACTTGCTCTACAGCTTTAATTCCACAATCGACGGTAATGATTAGTTGATACCCTGCCTGGGCGGCAAAATCAATGCCAGCAATGGATAAGCCATAGCCTTCTATATACCGGTCTGGTATGTAAAAACCTAAATCAGAATGTCTTCGCTCCACAAAATTATAAAGTAGTGCTACCGAAGTGGTCCCATCTACATCATAATCTCCGTAAATTAAAATTTTATCTTTCCGGTCAATCGCTTCATGCAAGTAGTCAACTGCTTTTTGCATGTCTTTCATTAAGAAAGGGTCGTGCAGGTCTTGTAAGCTAGGATTAAAAAAAGCTTCTGCTTTTTCGGCTGTATTAATATCCCTTTGTACCAGTAAACGACTGATTAAAGGGCTTACGGAATAGCTTTGCTGAAGGGCTTCTACTTCCTGTTCGTTCGTCTCCTTTATTTTCCATCTCTTCTGCATAGATTTCAATACGATTCCAGTCCGGTTTAAAAATGGTAGGTGTTACCCGCATTTACAATTCCCCAAAATACATTTAATCCGGCGAAGAATTAAATAATTATAAACTCCATATTAGCCCAATTTTAAATTTTAGGAAATAGGACGTTTGTAAAAGCTCTAAACATGATCTAGAAGTCAACGCCTAAAGAAAGGTATAACCTAGGGTCTTGGACTTGACGTGTCTCAATTCCCCAACCGTAATCTACCCGAAGGAAGTATCCAAATAACATGGCTCTGGCTCCTACACCATAACCGGCAACGATTGGATCACGGAAGTAATTGACTGTAACATCGATGACATCCCCTTCTTCAAATACGGTTGTGTTGAGTGGGTTGTCTTCCCGGTAGGGCGTTTTCCCAACCCAAGCAGTTCCAACGTCAAAGAAGCCCACAACCTGGAAATTTCTGAGGAAACTTGATTTGATGTTATTAGAAAAGTACTTAAAGATGGGCATTCTCAATTCACTATTAATCAATGCGAAAGAATTACCATTTCGTACCCCTAAACGGAAGCCCCTAATATTGGGAGCAGCCGTTTGAAAGGCGTAGTTATTACCAGTTGTTGGTATGTCATTATTGGTTTGTGGTAACAGCCAGTTATCCGTTCCTCCTAGGAAGTACTGAATTTGCTCATTACCAAAAGAAGTAGAAGCTGCTAAGCGGGTAGCAAATATAGAATGTTTGAGGAAGCGTTGGTAATGGCGGGCATCAACACTTAATATCGTCATGGCTCCATCACTAAATTCCAGATTCACACCATCCGTAGCACTTAAGTTGAAGCGTTTGTATACCTCTCCGAAAACTTTCACTCTAGACCCATTCAGAATGTTGAGATCTCTTTCAATCGTATTGTCAAATACATACTCTAAACGTAAACCCGCTCTGGTAGCATTTTGAGTAGGTACATTACTAGAGTTTTGATCACTAATCAGTTGGGTCAACCTGTCGTGACGTAAAGTAGCACGAGCGCGTAAACTTTGGAAAATATTTAATGGATACCGAACGCCATATTGACCAAGCATGATGACATTTTCTTGGCGGCGAGGTACAAAGCCAGTCGAGCCTTCGTTGATACGTTGTCGCTTCATATATGCGGCATAATGCCGGTCTAAGCGTCGTTTCCGGTTAACATAAGTAAGAAAATATTCCGCACCATTGAAAGTAGTAGGTACCCGTACACCGCCTTCAAAAATATGATCTTCGAGTAGGTCTTTAACATTCGCTTTCAAAAGAATTCCCGGAGGAGGTACTCCAAAAACACCATCAGGATTGGCAGCAAAATTATCTAAACCCTCAAAAAGTAGATTATTGTCCATTTGTGTGGAAAAATAATCTGTACGGAATTGTAATTTATAAGGCACAATATTAGCAGATCGGAAACGGTGCATATTTCGAGTGTCAACTCCGGATCGTAAGAAATCCAAAATGGAAACAGAAGGCGATTCTGAGGCTTGATTGACCATTGAAAGGGCGGGGTTAGAAGTAGCTTCTGTCCCTTGGGGTGTTGATTCCTTAGGATTTCCAAATTCACTTTGAAAATAAAACGCTAAAGGATCTAAGGTATCTTTTGCTGGCGCTTGATTCGTAAGGGCCTCATCAATTGAAATAATTTGGGTGGTTTGCTGAGGGAAACTATTCTTACCGACTGTCTTTGTACTATCGCTGCTCCCTTGTTGGATAAGTGCTATATTTCTGGCCCGAGCTTTTTGGTAAAACGTTGGCGGTGGAGATTTTATGGTCTCCGGGGCAAATTCCCTCAGGTATATCTCAACCTCTCCCTCTTTTCCAACCATTTCGACATAACGATTGGAAAATTGGGCGACATTATGTTGTTGCAAAATATTTCTAGCGTAATTGCTATTGATATGAGTAATGGCTCGCTGTCTAATGATAGGTATCAGAGTAATGCTATCAATCAAAGCGGTATCGAGTAATTCTAAAGTAGAATCTGCATGCATGATGATATCGGTACCATCTTTCAACCAGATTTTTTGATCATAGTGGTGGATAAAATCCTCTAGTCTACCAATTTCTCGATTATAAATGCCCATTCGGTCACTGAGGTAGGCAAAGTAAGTAGAGTCAACGGGCATCGGTTGCCGTTCGTTTGCCAATGGTGTATTGGTGATACGGACGAGCTCATTGAGTTCTCTAGCCTGATTTAAGAAGAAAAGGTCAAAATTATTAATAGGTAGAATAGTATCCAATCGGCGGTTTTCCAGTAAAGTATCTGGACGGTTGGACGCAAAGAGGATACCTTTTTCGCCATTAATAGTTGCTGCAACCGCATCAAAATCATCGTGGTAATCATTGGTAAGGCGTGTCGAAAGTTGCGTCCTGGTATTAAAGCTAAATAAATCTGCCTGACCACTTACGCTGGCAGAAAATAGTAAAGTAAAAGGGTCTAGATAGTCGACACTATAAATACGCTGATACTGCTCTGGAATGATCAGCTCTGTCCATTTTTTTGTACTCAAATTGAGGGTCTCTACAGTTAGTTTATCTCTGCGTTCGGTAATGATAGCTAACTCCTGGCTATTGGGGTTCCAGGAGATGATAGGATAGTTGAAATCAGTTAATTGGAAAAGGTTTTTAAAGCCTCCTTTTTTTATCACCGTTTGCTCATCTGTTGCTAAGTTGTGTTGTATTATTTTATATTTTCCAATTTCATTTAAGACGTAAACCAATTGGGTGCCATCAGGACTTAATTTCATTTCCGTGATGGGGAGTTTTTTACGATTTTTAATTGGTACTGGCGTACCGCTAATGCTAGAACGTCCAGATTGATCAGCATTATATCGTGCTTTATAAAATTGCTCCCATTCTTTTGTTACTGTTTCAAAAGAATTGCCTAGTACATAGAGTAAGCCACTTTCGATAGAACGATTAATACGGGTTAGATACAGTAAATTAGTGACAATCGATAAGCCATAGGTCTCACTGATGAAATACCAGAAAGAGTGGCCAGCTAATTGTGCATTTTCGAGGGCAAAATCTTCAAAGTCTTTATAGTCTTCAGAGAGGAGTGTAGCCTTTAATTCATCATCTAAATTGGTATTCCAATATTCACCAACAAAAGAGATCATACCTTCTTTGAACCAGTTGGGTAAATTCAGCATGACCGCATTTTGGACAATTTCCTGAATGTTTGAACCAAAAAGCATGGCATTCAAATAGACTTGAGTAACCCCTTCTCGGATTTGCTTACGCAAATTATTGTGATTTCCATCAAAATAGACAAAGACTGTATTGGCTACAATTTTAGTTTGTCCACCAGTATTGACAAATACCTCTTCAGTCCCGATATTACTCTGTTTGACATCAGAAAGATCTGCATAAACTACTATTTGTACCTTTTCATTAATGCGGTGCTCTAATAAACTTTGAATCTCTGCAAAGTCATACTCGGCCAATTGTACGACTGCTTGACCGGTATTTCTAGAAAGGCCATACCAATAAGTGACAAAATTTTCACTTTCATATTGGGACCATTCCTCAAAGAAATCATGATATTGTACTCGGTTTTTACCAAATTCAACTTGTGCTACCTGGGCTGACCCTATCGTTGCCAAGCCTAGAAATAAAATAAAGAGAATATATTTTTGCAACATAAAATGTGCTTTAGATCTTAGAGCTGATTTTATAACGGCTCTTATATGAAGTACACTAAATGGGGACAATTTTGAACACCCCTTTGTTTAGTATATGCAATAAACATTTGTCTGTTATCCGCAATTCACCAAAAAGATAATGGTTGACGCGATAAAAGACAAGATATAAGGTGGTTTAGTGATCGTTTATTCAAGGTAGTCTTTTTCTATTTCACGGACAATTCAAAATACAAAAAGAATGGCAGATGTTGTTAAGCTTACATTTAATCCTTTTCAGGAAAACACTTACATCGTATATGACGAAACCAAGGAATGCATCATTTTTGACCCTGGGTGTTATCATGCACACGAAAAAGAAGAACTTATCAATACCCTGCAAAGACTTCAATTAAAACCAGTCCGACTGATCAATACCCATTGCCACGTTGATCATGTCTTTGGAAATTTCTTTATCAGCGAGACCTATGGTTTAGGCCTGGAATGTCACCAGGGTGAGGTACCGGTCCTGGAGGCAGTTGGACAAGTTTGTATGCTATATCAGATTCCTTATCCAGAGCCATCTCCTATGCCTAGTGCTTTTATCAAAGCTGGGGATATCATCCAATTTGGGAATACTAAATTAGAGGTTCGTTTTACACCAGGACATTCTCCCGCTAGTATCTGTTTTTATAACGCAAAAGATCACTTTGTCATTGCCGGAGATGTCTTGTTCAAAGATAGTATCGGTAGGACCGATCTGCCTGGCGGTAATATGGATACATTGTTAAATAGTATTCGCACGCAATTATTTACTCTAGATGATGCGGTAATTGTCTATCCAGGACATGGGCCACATACGACGATTGGTTATGAGAGACAGCATAATCCATTTCTGCGATAAGCAAATGCAAAGTGCTTGGTTGTAGAATTAACCAAGCACTTTGTGAATTACCTAAGATTTATATTTAAATAGCTTATAAGTTCGATTAAATCGTTCGATTTGGATCAAAAGCCTCTAAATAATCGCCAACACGTTTTAAGAAGGATCCACCCAAGGCACCATCTACTACACGGTGATCGTAGGATAGAGACATAAACATTAATTGTCGTACAGCAATTAAATCTCCATATTCAGTCTCTACTACAGCTGGTTTTTTACGGATAGCACCTACCGCCAGGATAGCAACTTGGGGTTGATTTATAATCGGTGTACCCATTACATTACCAAATGTACCAACATTGGTAATGGTGAAGGTTCCCTCTTGAATATCGCTAGGCTTCAATTTATTATTTCGGGCTTGGTTGGCTAAGCCGTTAACTTGTTTAGTAAGCCCTACTAAGTTAAGTTGATCTGCATTTTTAATGACAGGCACAATGAGGTTACCAGAAGGTAATGCCGTGGCCATTCCAATATTAATGTTTTTCTTGACAATGATATTATTGCCATCAACAGAGATGTTAATCATTGGAAAATCTCCGATAGCTTTGGCAACAGCTTCAATGAAAATCGGGGTAAAAGTAATTTTTTGCTGATGCTTTTCTTGGAAAGGTCCTTTGACTTTATTCCGCCAATTGACAATATCAGTAACATCTACTTCAATAAATGAGGTAACGTGTGGAGATGTTTGCTTTGACATGACCATGTGGTCTGCGATCAGCTTACGCATCCGGTCCATTTCGATAATTTCATCACTTCCACTTGTAGCGATTGTGGGTTTACTGACGGTAGGAAGTGAAGCAGCAGTTTTTTCTACGACTTGCTTATTACCTCTATTCTGGACATAGGCCAGTATATCTTTCTTAGTTACCCGCCCTTTGGCTCCAGACCCTTTGATGGTCTCTAACTCAGCCATTGGAATATTTTCTTGCTGAGCAATACTCTTCACTAATGGAGAGTAAAAGCGTGTGCCCTCGGCGATGGCTTGGGGTGCAGGGCTGTCTTTGGGGCTAGTAGCTACTTGTGATGTTTGGGGGATTACTGCTGGTTCTTTTGCTTCATTTTTAGGCGCGTTGACTGTTTGCCCATTGGATTCAGATGCTGCTGCGGGAGCAGGAGCCTCCCCTTCTGTTGCAATTAAAGCAATGACTTTTCCTATTTCAACGGTATCATTGATTTCAAAAAATAGTTTTGTAATGGTCCCACTGACTGGAGATGGTACTTCAGAGTCTACTTTATCCGTAGCAATTTCAACGATGGTGTCGTCGACATCGACTTGGTCACCAACGTTTTTTACCCAATTCAGGATGGTTGCTTCCATGATACTTTCGCCCATTTTGGGCATGATCAGTTCGTGTTGAGCCATAGTAGTGCAGTAGTTATTTTGGTTTTTTTATTTGGTTGTCAACTGATAGAAATGTAAAATGTGGTAAATCCTATCAGGCATAAATTATAGAAACGTAATAATTTGGGCAGTGTTTTTCATGTGCAAAATTAAGGGAAAATTAGCCAGTAAACAAATTGGGACTAACTGATTTTCAATAGCTTAATTTTCTTCTAATAGTACTTTAATAAAAATTTTCTTATTTGGTCTAGAGCATATATCGCAGAATATTGAATATTCTTAATCCGATCTTTTCCGGCGCTCAATAGATAAGTTTCGGTGTGTTTTCCATCGCCAACTGCGATCCAAACTGTTCCTACAGGTTTTTGTGGTGTTCCGCCACCGGGGCCTGCAATTCCTGAAATGGCAATGGCAATATCTGTTTCTAAGGCTTGCAGGGCGCCTGTTACCATTTCTTTTACGGTAGCCTCACTAACGGCACCTTGCTCTTCTAAAGTCACCGGATTCACTCCTAGTAACTTCTTTTTTATAGCATTGTCATAAGCAACAATACTTCCTTGGAAATACCTAGAAGATCCAGCTATAGAAGTAAAAAGGTGAGCGATATAGCCACCAGTGCAGCTTTCGGCCGTAGAAATGCTTAGTTTTCGGTCCAATAACATTTGTCCAATGACTTCTTCTAATTGTAGTT
>CAXIDD010000073.1:0-13317 GCA_964021975.1 uncultured Saprospirales bacterium
ATTTGTTTGGATCCTAACTTTAAGTCATAATCGGGCACCGCCATTTCCTTAAGTTCTTCTACAGAAACATCATATTTCTCAGCACCTTCAACTAAATATTTATCTATAGTTTTCTTGACATTATTTTGTCGCACCTTTAGTTTGAGTCTCGACAAAGCACCCAAACCATCTTTGCCTTTCATATTTCCTAGAATGTATACACAAGCATTCCCAATCGAAGCGGCAGCAGGCCCTTTCCCAGGAATTTTAGTATAACACTTTTCTGCTAGTCGGGTTAATAGTGCAATCGTCTCTTTATCAGAAAACCGATAGCAGGTCCAGACTAATCCTTTAATAAAATTTTGACTTGGGCTGCATAAAAAATAGGACTCTGTATATTCATAGGTATGTCCAGGCTCGCCATAAGTTGTCGTTATCGAATGAGACTGGTGACCGAGCGGTATTTTAAGTATCTTATGAACCGTCTTTTTATAGTTATTTAGCCCAATAATCTCTAAATGGCTGGATAATTCTTTTTTAAATTTAGCACTTGGTTTAGAGCTAGAGACCCCGGAGGCTAGATAGAAAATTTTGTAAAAATTATCCTGATATTTTTTGATGCGTTGAATTTCTTCGTTGATTGGCGCACCAATATCATTTGTTTTTAGCTTAAAAATGTATTTTTCGTTAGGATCCTGAATTATAAGTTGGAGTTTTTTGACTGCTTTCTTAAGGTCACTACCGTAATAATACTTATGCTCCACATTTTTAAATTCATTCCACTGTAGCATCTTCTTAATATAGTCTTTTAGCTTCTGGGATAGTGGATTACCTTTCAAATAATATTCTATTTGTTTAATTGAATGATTAACTGGCATGTAATTAAATCTACTGTAGATATCTGTAGATTTATCTACAGTTTCATTGAGTAATCGATATTTTTCAAAAAGTGCCATCCACTCCTCTTCACTATAGTTTAACTTCCGCCTCAATAGGCCATTTAGTATAGCGTCCATAATATTATCTGCAAAATGATAATAGTTATTTTTAGCATAACGATAATTAGCTTTAAGTGGTTTTTTTTTAAGGAGAACTTCTATATAATGATCAAGTAATTGAAGGATCAGTTCTTTGATTTGCGCTTCAGGTAATTTTTTTAAGCTTTCGTATTCATCAATCCCTTTGAGCTCATTAGGACTCCAAACAGAATCTGTTTGTTTATAGATACTAGTAATGTAGTTTCTCCAGTTAATCTCGGGCGTTCCTTCTTTTTTCCTTTTAAAAATTCCAAACATAGCTTAGCAAGTTTATCCTCCTACAAGTGGGGTTAGTTTAATAAAAGATACTTGAGTGCTGTCTGTGATTAAAAACTGCTGGTCTAGTTCTTCTACTTGTTCATCATCGACTAAGATGAAAAAGCCATTTTTATGAAACGCATCCAAGGCTACATAAATCTGTTTCTCAAGGTCAATCTTTGAATTGGCTTTATTATTTAAACGTTGCTCAAGGTCGGTCGGTCGGACTAGCCCTTTAGTGAAATTAACAATATCATCTTTGTATTTTTCTACTTCTTTTGAGACTCTTGTCGCAATTAGTTCTCGAACGGTAATGTATTCATTTTGAAACTTTAGGCTTATTTCGTGGAGGACTTTCCCCGTGGCAGTTTCATCTTTGATTAATAAGGTTTTCATAAGAACTGAGGTTGATTTTTTATGTCAAAAAGATAAGCTTTTCCTAATTAATCTACCCTAAATTTAATCTGGATTAACACCTATTTAAATAGTAAGCTCTGAAGTGGAACAATTCCACCTCAGAGCTTATAAAATAAATATTATACGCTAAAAATCTTCCCTAACTCCTAGAAGGATAAGTCCCCTGCAAAGCAATAATGTAATGTACCGTCTGATAAGGCTGTATGGTACTGATCGCACTGCCGCCATTTGAAGTTCCTCCTAAGGTAAGAGAACCTCTAAGGGCCGTCGTAGAAATAGCCGATTCATAACCACCTTTTTGCCCCATTTTATAAGAGGACAATCCGGCGCCATTTCCTGGATGAATGGCTACCCTACCTCTTAAATCAGGTAAGGCAAAAGTAGTACGTCCATCACCACCATAAGTCGTTCCTAGAAGGGAAAAAAGGGCCGTATTCTGAGCGATGGGCAACAATTGACCATCACATTTGGCCCAGCCTCTAGGGGCGAAGTTGCCAGCGAACATCGTAATCTCCCCTATAAAAGGATCCGCACTAACAGTGTTAGCTATTTCGGGAGCAGGACTTGGTTGATCAGTCGTGGAAATACTCATTAAAAAGAAGGCAGCCAATACAAGGTTCACACCAATAGCCATGCCTAATAACAATTGTTTTCTCATGTCCTAAATGTTTTTTACCGTTGAAAAATGTATAATCGCCTTAAATATAAGATTTTTTGATTGCATTTATTTTCAAAATAACTTATCTTAGTTTTGTATTTTTCCCATACCTATAAAAGACATTGATGGTTTTTCCCAAAACCAAATTAATCAGTGTGTTGATTTTTATTACCTATAAATTACTGCAATAACTAAGGTCTGTCTAAGACCCTATTGACTTATTGCCCATCCCTTACCTACTCATAAATACGGATCTTTTGTGTGTCATCACAAAGGCTGGAATTCCTATGCTTTTTCACAGGTTGACCTGTATTCATAAAAGGCGGATGCCGAAAAGCCCAAACAGAGTAGGCTAATTTTCTAAAATTAAATAAACCGATGAAAAACTCATTTTTATTGATCATGGCCTTTTGCCTATCGACTACTTTTAGCTTAGCTCAGGAAGTAGCCTTAAAGCTAAAAAAACCATTAACTGAATCTGACTTTAAAAGGGTACAAAGTATTCTGAGAAATTTTGATTCTAATTCTTACAAACTGATGGCGGATGTTCGTACTCGGAAAGGCGTACAAACGGCACGCCTGGGCAATCAACGACTTAAGATGGCAAGCCCGGCAACACGAGACATTGCAAAGAACAGCCGGACGAGTAAAATCAAGACCAATCGTGGCTTAGCTAACGTCAAACAGACCAATTCTCAGGTCTACTTAAATAGCAGAGGCTATGCGGCGGCTACCAACACGAAGTACAACATTTTCAAGCAACTCAAAGCCGCAGGAACCAATACAGAATGGAACGTCTTCAAAGCGATGGGGACCAATACCAAGTACAATATCTTTAAGCAAGTTGCCGCTACCAATACGAAGTATAATATCTTCAAACCAACCAATCAGCAATTGAGCCAAATGGATGCTTTGTACAAGATATTAGCGAAATACCAGTAATCCTATAATCATTTTTTAAATAGGCAGGTCAACCTATTTTTCAAACTTCAAAATCAATACCTATGAACCGATTCAGACGTGGAATCCTCCTTTTCCACTTTGCTATTGTGCTTTTTACCGTAGGACATCTACACGAGGTCGTTAAGCATCCTTTAGTCACCGGATTACTCGATACTTATTCTTCTTTTAGTTATACCAACCGTTGCTTCGGTTTCTTTTCTCCTGGTGTAAATGATGACTTAAAAGTGCAAATCAAGGCCTACGGAAAGGATACTACCCAAGTCATTCCAAGTTATTTTCCTGATGATAACTATATCCAACGACTGCGTGTGAGAACGATGTTTGCCCATTTTGCAGAAAATTTAGAGGAGTCAACCATGGGCCTTTATTCTAGAGGCTGGGGACTTTATGTAATTAATCAAAACCCGGAAATCCAACGAGTGGATATCCTCGTTCAACAAAATGGCATACCCAGCATGGCCGCCTATCGAGCTGGCCAGCGCATCGTAGCTAGCAATTTTTACTCTACCCAGATTGAGACCGCAGGCGATTAAAAAATTGTCTTCTAAACCTAGTAACCCTTTTTCATCCCAAAAAATATACCCATGCAATTCTACCAAAAAACCAAGTATCTATACGAAGCCATCTTTACGTTTATTGAAAAAGAAGCGTCTACTAAGTCCCTCGTTTTCCTACGCGTCGGACTTGGGCTAATTGCAATATTAAAATTCCTGGTTTACAGCCCTAATTTCTTAGACTTTCACGGGCAATACGGTATGGTCCCTTGGGCCATTAGTAAAGCTAGTATTTATCCATTCTTACCCCATATCGGTGATGTAGCCATCTGGTTATCTGACCTGACTGGCCAAAGCTTAGATGCTGCGACCTATACCTTGTATTTTATTTTCTTAGGAGCTTGTCTCAGTTTTATCGTTGGCTTTTTAACCCGGCTCTCTAGCATCATTTGTTTCTTTTTACACCTCTGTTTGATCTATGCTGCCAGTGGTTATATGTATGGCATCGATGTATTCACTCAGATTGGATTTTTTTACTGTATTTTCTTTCCGATGGGAAGTAATTACTCCGTAGATAATGCTTTAAGGCTACAGAAAGTTATCCACCGATCAGCAGAAGCAGGTATTTTGAAACGGATCATCCAATTTCAACTGTGTTTGATCTATTTTTCCACTGCTATTGAAAAAGGGATGGGCTCCCAATGGTGGAATGGCGAAGCGATTTGGCGTACTTTCATGCTCCCTACGTTCAAACACTTTGACTTTGGCTGGATGGCACATATCCCTGCCCTGCCTTTAGTGATGGGTTGGTCCATTTTACTCATAGAGTTTGTTTATATCTTTTTAGTATGGATACCAAAATACAGAACCATTGCCGTACTATCGGTGGTGTCTATGCATTTGGGTATTGGTTTCTTCATGGGCATGTGGCTGTTTGCGGGGATCATGATTTGTTTTAATCTGTTTGCATTTGGAGAAGAAATCTTGGTGGATATTAGGGCTTTTTCTTTTAAGAAAAAACCAAACCGCTTCTTTTTCAGCTTTACAAATTGGTCTAGAGAAACAGCTTGATTCAAATCTTTTTGCTTATTTTTTTGTTAGGGAATGGTAAGAAAACTTACTTGAAATACAAAAGCAACATGAGCAACAATTCAATCAAAGCCATCCATCCGCTTGGTTTCCCTTGGGCGACTCAAGATCCATTCATCTTTTGTGCTTACCACAATGATAAGTATCCTAAGGGTAATGCTCAGCTAGGACCGGATGCACCTTTGTCTGGTCGCCGATTAGGTCAGGATTTTGATCCGAATCAGGATTGGCGGATGTATCATGGGCAAAGTGTACCAGGTTTCCCACACCATCCACACAGTGGTTTTGAAACAGTGACCATTGTAACTGAGGGACTAGTTGATCATGCAGATTCCTTAGGTGCCGCAGGCCGTTTTGGTAATGGTGATGTACAATGGATGACGGCTGGAAAAGGCGTTCAGCATTCCGAAATGTTCCCGCTTTTAAATGAGCAAGAAGAAAACCCATTTGAATTGTTCCAGATTTGGTTAAACCTCCCTTCAAAAAGTAAAAAAGTAGACCCGCATTTTGCCATGCTTTGGTCTGAAACGATCCCAACTATTCAACATGCAGATGAAAATGGGAAACATACCCGTATCAACTTAATGGCTGGCCGGTTAGGAGATCAAAAGGCACCGGCTCCGGCTCCCAATTCTTGGGCTGCTGATCCAGCGAACGAAGTCGCTATTTGGACCATTAAATTGGAAGCGGACGCCCATTGGACTTTACCTGCTGCCGATGGACAGGTTAATCGTTCACTGTATTTTTACAGTGGAGATCAAATCCAAATTGGTGATCAAACTATACCCAATCAACGCATCATTGATTTAGCTCCTAACGAAGCGGTCACCCTAAAAAATGGTCCATCAGATAGCTATTTACTTTTCTTACAAGGTCTTCCTATTAATGAAAAAGTGGTCCAGCATGGTCCTTTCGTGGCTACCTCCCAATCGGGTATTATGGAAATTATGCAAGACTACCGAGCTACCGAGTTTGGTGGCTGGCCTTGGCCTAGACCTGACCAAGTTCACGATCGTAGCCGTGGCCGTTTTGCACGTCATATGGATGGTAGAGAAGAAGTAAAATAACTGCTTACAAATCTACAGAAGCGTAACGCTCGATGGTTTGGAATAATTCTTTAGGGATGAAGGGTTTGGTGATGTAATCATTCATGCCTACGGCAAAAGCCCGCTGACGGAACTCCTCCATTGCAGAAGCAGACAATGCAATAATGGGCAATTGCTGGTATTTGACGGCAGGCCAACTCCGAATAATCTCGGTAGTACGGTAGCCGTCCATCACTGGCATTTGCAGGTCCATCAAGACTAGACTATAGTCGTTATTTTTTATCTGCTCCAATGCTTGGGCACCATTCTCTGCCAAATCCATCTCCACTTTCCAGAGGGAAAACATTTTTTCTAAAACTTTGATGTTAAACAAGTTGTCCTCTACTACCAATATTTTACCCAACTTTGGTAAAACCGCATTTTTTAAAGCTTTCCCTTGCTTGGATAATTGACCTTTTGCCTGCTGGCCAATTGGAAAAGTTAATGCAAATGAAAATTGACTACCCTGGTTGACTTGACTCTTTAATTGAATTTCTGCGCCTTGCATTTCTAATAGTCGTTTGGTAATTGCAAGTCCTAATCCTGTACCGCCGTGTACTCTGGTTGTACCATCATCGGCCTGAGAAAAACTTTCGAAAATAAGTTCCTGTTTTTCTGGTGGAATCCCTATCCCAGTATCTTTTATTGTAAAACGTAATTTTATTTCTTGAGCTGTCCGATCCAATATTTTTATCTGTAAAAGGACACTCCCTGCCTCTGTAAATTTAATCCCATTATTCAGTAAATTTAAGAGCACTTGACTTAAGCGCGTCTGATCTCCGATTAAGGAATCTGGAATATTATTAGCTTGATCAATCTGGAAGACCAAGTTTTTTTGACTGGCTTTAGGCAGTAAGCTTTTATGGATTTGCTGAATCACTTCTGTCAAGGAAAACGCTCGCTTTTCAAAAGTCATTTTTCCTGCCTCAATTTTACTAAAATCTAGAATATCATCAATAATCACCAAGAGGTTTTCGGCTGAAAACAACATAGTATCTAAGTGATCTTTTTGATCGACCCTAGGCTTGTCCTCTATCAGTAAATGCAACATTCCCATAATCGCATTCATAGGCGTACGAATCTCATGACTCATATTTGATAAAAACCTGGACTTAGTATAGGCGGCCGTTTCTGCCTTTTCTTTAGCGATTTGTAAATTCTGGTTTTGTAGACTTATTAATTCTTTTTGTTGGGTTAATTCCTCATTTTTCTGAGTAAGGGTAGCCTCTCGTTCCAGTAATTTTTTAAACATTGGCTGGATCAATAAAAACAATTCTGCTGTAACTAAAAGGACAATCAGCAAGCCCATAAAACTGGCTATCCATTGCAATCGTATGATCTTTTCATCTGAATCTTTTTCATATTGGTTGACAATAGCATTCATTCCAGATAAGAAAGGCGCTTCATTTGCTAACACCACCTCTAGAAGCTTAGTCAATTGGCTACTATCTCTAGGTGTAGTCATTTGACGAGCATTGGAGAGTATATTCGTATAAGGCGCTTTAATCTGTTCAAAAAGGTTCAGGATCTCAGGACTATTCTTGCCGCTTAACTTCAATTCTTTATTCCGATAAAAAAGTCCCCAGTGTTTTTCTTCCCATTCGTTTAAAACGACCGTTAATTCATTTTGCAAATCTATTGGATCTTTGGCTGTATTTATTTGCAAGGAAAGTTTGGCAACTTTTTGACTCAACATTCTTTGTCGACCAGCTACATTAACAACTCTACTGTCATTTTTTTTCAACCAAATATAATAGTGAATAACCCCTTGAGTAAACAAGGTAGCCAGTATAACTAGACCTATAAAGTAAAAATACTGTCGTTGTTGTTTCATCCAAAAAAATTAAAAAATCGGTGGTCCTGGTCCATACAAGAATCCAAAACCACCGATATCTACGCTAGTTAAATGCTAACTAGTTGTTAGTCGCGACCAAAAGCACTGACTTGATCATTCATCACTTTATTTAGCTTTTGTAAATGCCCATCCAATTCTGCGGACAACTCCTTAAATACTTTGTAGGCCCCATCTGTAGGGCGTGCATCTCCAGATTCTACGCTACGTCGTAAGGAGGCCAAACGGTTATTCAACTTTATAGGGAAGTTCAATGGATCTTGCCCACTTTGGTTTTTCACCTGATATAAATCTTCTTCAATTGCACTTAGTTGCTTCATTACGGCATTAATTCGTTCAGCTTCAGCTTTCGTAGAGGTGTTTTGCATCTTCTTTTTTAAATCTGCTTTGGTCTCCCGAATTTTAATAACTGCTTCATTGGCCATGCTTGTTTTGTCCCGAATCTGTACAGCTAAATCAAATTGCTCTTTTAAATCCGCTTCGGTAATTCCTTTATAATTAGGATCCATTTTAATGGCAAATGGGTACGTTTTGGAATAGTCTCCAGCGGTGAGTCGTACCTGATAGTCTCCTAAAGGTGCTTTGGGTCCTCTCGCAGGACTACCACTCCAAATAATCATTCCATCAAATGTTGTAGCTCCTGGATAACGTAAATTCCAATTAAAAGTATTCAAACCTTTGGCCGTAGTTGGTGTGCCTGAGCCACCTCTTCTCCACCAAGGAAGGTTTGGATCTACTTTCTTTTTGGCTGCTTTCCCTACAAAAGATTCAATTAATGCACCCTTAGCATCTAAGATTTCAATCTTAACAGAATCCATTTTTGATTTAAGATAATATTGTACCTGGGCATTTTGCAAGCCACGAATCGCATCTCCTGGCTCAAATAGAATGACGTCCTGCTTAACCAGTTCTGAATTCAACTGGCGTAATGGCTGAATATCATCTAAAACCCAGAATCCACGGCCGTGCGTACCGAGTACCACATCATTGTCTTTTACCACCAAATCTCTAACTGGCGTATCTGGTAAATTGATTTGTAAAGACTCCCAAGTATCTCCCGCATTAAAAGAGGTATATACGCCATGTTCTGTAGCTAGGAATAGTAAGCCTGGGCGCACTGGATCTTCACGGACAGCTCTGGCAAAATGGCCTGGAGCAATGCCTTTAATAATTTTAGTCCAAGTCTTTCCGTAGTCCGTTGTTTTAAACACATAGGGCTCCCGGTCATCTACTTGATAACGGTTGGCTGCTAAGTATAGCGTACCAGGGTTATGTTTAGATTCATCAATAATGCTAATCCGAGAGAATTTAGGTAGCTCCTTAGGTGTAATGTCTGTCCAAGACTTCCCTCCATTGCGCGTGATATGAACTTTCCCATCATCCGAGCCAGTCCAAATGGTATTGATATCATGGAAAGAAGGCGCCAAAGCAAAAATTGTCGCATAAATTTCAGGACCATTCATATCCATGGTGATAATCCCACCGGTCTTACCCAATGTTTCTGGATCTGCATAGGTTAAATCTGGGCTAATTTTCTCCCAGGTTTGACCATCATTCGTTGTTTTCCAAAGGTGCTGCGAACAAGTGTACATTACCGTTGGATCTTGTGGTGCGAACATAATCGGGAAGGTCCACTGCCAACGCTCCGGAAGCGCACTTGATGGCTCACCTGAGAAAAATCTTGGATAAACCTGTATATCTCTAGTTTGGCCATTGCTCCGATCATAACGGGTCAATAATGCTCCTTGACTACCTGCATAAAAAATATCTGGTTTTGTAGGATGCTGGGTGATCCACCCACTTTCTCCGCCTCCGACAGAATAGTACCAGCCGTGGTTAGGCCCTCTGGCCTGACGATGCCCCCAGCCATCACTAGGGACAGCTATAGTACTGTTATCTTGCTGTGCTCCTGCTATATGATAAGGAACATCACTAGTCGTCATGACGTGATACAACTGAGTAGTTATATAGTCTTGCTCCGTCCAAGTTTTTCCACCGTTAATGGATACATTACCTCCACCATCATTGGAATTGATCATCCGCATTGGATTATTGGGATCAATCCAAAGGTCATGGTTATCTCCGTGAGGGGTACTAACTGTAATGTCAAAAGTTCGGCCTCCATCGGTAGACTTATACATACGAGTATTCAGTCCATAGACTACATTTTCATCCAATGGATCGGCATAAATTCTAGAATAATAAAAGGCTCTTTGACGCAATTTACGCTCATCATTAGTCCGCTCCCAAGTCCATCCACCGTCATCTGAGCGGAAGACACCACCTTCATTGGCTTCTACAATTGCCCAAACTCGATCTGGGTTTGCTGGAGAAACCGTCACCCCAATTTTTCCAATGGGGCCTTCTGGCATTCCAGGATTTTTGGTTAGATCAATCCAGGTATCACCACCATCTAGTGATTTCCAAAGTTTACAATCTGGTCCTCCACCCCACATTTTCCAAGCTTTACGATAAACTTGCCAGGTAGAAGCATACAATACATCCGGATTGGTACGATCAATAATCAAATCTACAGCTCCTGCTTTATCACTAGCATAAAGCACTTTTTCCCAGGTATTCCCGCCATCTTTAGAGCGGAAAACACCTCTTTCTTCATTGGCACCATAAGGGTGACCTAAAGCTGCGACGTAAACAATATCTGGATTCGTAGGGTGAATTCTGATTCTGGAGACGGCCTGTGTTTCTTTAAGGCCTAAATGCCGCCAGGTTTTTCCACCATCCGTCGTTTTATAGACACCATCACCTTGTGTGATACTACCCCGCAGCTGTACTTCTCCCATTCCGATGTAAACAATATCTGGATTGGTTTCTGCAATGGCTACTGCTCCTACAGAGGAACTGGTCACCTGTCCGTCCGTCACGGGGAACCATTCCGTTCCACCATCAACCGTCTTCCAGAGTCCACCTCCAGTAGCGCCAAAATAATATTCATTAGGTCGCCCAGGACTACCTGCACTCCCCAGGGAGCGCCCGCCTCGATAAGGGCCAATGTTCCTCCATTTTAATTGATCATAGAATTCAGAACCATAAACAGGTTTTACTTTTTCTTTGGTTTGGGCTGAGGTTGGCGTTACGATAAAAAGACTGCCCGCCAAAAGCACTAAGCCGAATAGGAATAATCTTACTTGCATTGATTGGTTTTTTTTAATATTCATCCGCTCGCTGAAGGGATGTGTTTATTAACTAATCCGATAAATGGTACAATCTCTTAAAAGCTATTGGAATGATCAGCGAATGAATTCGCCTTTACCTTGGGCTTGAATGAGAATTGATAGTTATTAATGTACGTTTTTTTGGTAAGTACTTTATAAAATGGTAATGACAATTGCCTTATTTTGACACAATGAGATTTGTCATCAAAAAATACATGCAGTCGAATTATCTTATAGGATCAAATCTTAGATATGGAAATCAGGCCACGTTTTTCGGAAGAAATCGCTCTAGAAAAGGAAGCTGCGATCCAGCAGTTCAAGATACAGCTGGAAGCGGACCAAACTGTGGTCGCAAGTATCTGGGAACATCATATTGTATTAAAGATACCCCATGAAGAACAACACTTTTGGTCACCACAATTAACCATTTCTTTTGAAGATATCGATGAGGGCACCCAGATTCGAGGTCTTTGTGGCCCCAAACCGTCGGTCTGGATGATGTTCATTTTCTTCTATTTCATCTTAGGGTTTACCGGTACAATGGTCATGATTATGGGATTTTCTCAGATGAATCTTGGTCTACCCGCTGGAATTCTTTGGTTACTCCCAGCCATTGGTTTTTTAATATTAATGGTTTTTTTGACCGCTCGCATGGGCCAAAAATTTGCCAAAGCAGAAATGGAACGCTTATTTAAATTTTACCGAGAAACCTTACATTCTCAAGGCTAATTTCTATTTTGTAGCAAAAGCCTTTCGAAAATGCATAGTAACAACCCTGATCGCCGGTCCTTTTTATACGCCATCAGCATGCTAGCTGCTGGACAATTCTTACCAAAACAAGCTAAGCTATTCCAAGGCTTAAAGACCGAGAAACTACGGGTTAATTTAGTAGGCACCGGGGTCCGTGGAACCTCCTTTTGGGGCAAACGACTCGTAGAAGAATACGGCGATATTTTAAGTTTCACTGGATTATGTGACATTAATCCAGGTCGCTTAGCCTATGCCAAAAAGTATATGGGCGTTGATTGTCCAACCTTCCTTGATTTTGACCAAATGATTCAAGAAACTAAACCCAACTTAATCATTGTCACTACCAAGGATTCTACGCACCACGAGTTCATCATCAAAGGTTTGGATGCCGGCTGTGATGTCCTTACGGAAAAACCTTTAACCACCGATGAAGTAAAATGCCAAGCCATTTTAGATGCCGAGCGCCGCTCTAACCGCAAGTTGATTGTAGGCTTTAATTACCGTTGGAGTCCATACATGACTAAGATTAAAGAACTCTTGATGGAAGATCGGATTGGCAAAATCACCTCGGTTGATTTCCATTGGTATTTAAACACTAGTCATGGTGCGTCTTATTTCCGGCGTTGGCATGGGCTTCGTCAAGCAGGCGGGACCCTTCTGGTACATAAAGCCACCCACCATTTTGATTTATTAAATTGGTGGCTCGATTCTGACCCGAGCGAGGTGCAAGCTTATGGTGCTTTGGAGTTCTACGGTGAAAAAGGTCCTTTCCGTGGCCCCAATTGCCGAACTTGTACCCATAAAAAAAATTGTAACTTCCACTGGGACATTACCAGAGATAAACGTTCTATGGACCTTTATGTCAACAATGAAGAGTACGATGGTTACATCCGCGATAATTGTCTTTTCCGAAAGGAAATCAATATCTATGATAAAATGTCTGCCCAAATCAAATACGCTAATAATGTAATGGTCAATTACTCCCTAACTACTTATTCTCCATTTGAAGGTTGGCGTATCGCCTTCAACGGTACCAAAGGTAGGATTGAGGCCTCTGAAGACATTCCTTATTTCAAGAATAAAAACATCGATCAAGCAGCTTTACATAAACAAGAAATGGAGCAAAGTGGTCCTAAAGTCACTAAGTATAACCCCATCATTCTGCACCCACTTTGGAAGAAACACGAAGTCATCCCAGTAGGTTACGAGCGCGGTGGACACGGTGGTGGGGATAAAAGACTCCACGAAAAGATCTTTAAAACTGCTGCCCAACAGGACCCTTATGACAGAGCAGCTGGATTACGCGACGGCGCTATGTCTATTCTAATTGGTATTGCCGCACGCAAAAGTATTGAATCCGGTGAGCCCGTTTCCATCCGTACTTTAACCGATTTAGAACCCCGAGCAAAGCGTTTTTAAAATCATTTTGAAAATTTCCCTATGAAAAAATCATGCTATCTCTGCTTGATATTCTACCTAAGTTTGAGTCTAAACAGTTGCCAGGAATCCGAACCAACTCATGCTTTATTTCAAGCTGTAAAAGCTGAATTTGCTACCGAAAC